>JBIIJA010000065.1:0-8714 GCA_044234195.1 Cyanobium sp.
GCTTCCCATCGCTATGTGAACGCTGTGCCCCACTGGCAACGTCTTTCAGGCAGCGAAAACGCCATCGACCGCTCGACCCTGCTAGGCCTCAACCCAGCCAACTGTGGCGATGTTTCCCAAAGCTATGACCGGGCTCGACTGCAGTTGATGGTGGACTGCGTTTGCAGTTTGGCCCTCGACGGCCACCTCAATGCCAACCCTGCCTCCTACGAACGTGCCACGGAGCTCCTGCGCACCTGGTTCATTGATCCAGCAACGTCAATGATTCCCGATGGGAGCTATGCACGCCTCTCGGCGGTTGATCCCAGCCGAAACGTGTTGGATGCAGCCATCGACTTCCGGGATGTCTATCCGCTTCTCGATGCCATCAGGCTCGTTGAGATGGCTGGCTGCCTCTCAACAATCGAGCTGCAGCAGCTCGAAGAATGGCTGGATGCCTTCCTTGGTTGGCTATCCAACGACAGCGCAGACTTTCTGAAAGATCACAGTGCAAGTCCTGCTTGCACCTGGTATCACTTGCTTCTCCTTGCAATAGCCACCTATCGAGGCAAGCGCAACATGGCCGCCCAGGTGCTTGACAATCTCCCAGGACTGCTAGCCAAACAATTTCGTCCTGATGGTTCACCGCAAAGCTGCCCTCCAGATGCTCTGCTGCGGCATAACCAGCTCTTCAACCTTCAGGGTTGGGCCAATCTGGTCGTGATTAGCTCGACACTGGGGCGGAACCTCCTCACCTTCACCGACAGCAACGGACACAGCCTGCAACAGGCCTTTGCCCATGCGAAGCGGCTGGTTCAACAGGATCATTCCCCACATGGGGATCGATTCACAGCCAGGCAATGGCTGGAAACCATCGAACGATGTCTGCACCCCGAAGCAGCGGTTACCGCCCGGCCCCCAATCCCCCCGTTGGCGGAGGCAAGCACTGGCCTCCCCCCGTTCTGGATCCTGTGCCGGCCCCTCAGCCCGCCAAAGCCCTCTGAATCCTCTCCATCGCCTCCTCCACATTGGCCCGGGAGTTGAAGGCTGAAAGGCGGAAGTAGCCCTCCCCTGCGGCCCCAAAGCCGCTGCCGGGAGTCCCCACCACATGGGCACGGCTGAGCAAGAGGTCGAAAAAGCCCCAGGAATCCACGCCAGCAGGGGTCTTCAGCCACACATAGGGCGCCTGCTCACCGCCATACACCTGCAAACCGGCCGCGGCCAGCTCCCGGCGAATGAGGGCAGCGTTCTCCATGTAGAAGGCGATCAGCTCCTTAACTTGAGCTTGGCCCTCCGGCCCATACACCGCCTCGGCGCCACGCTGCACGATGTAGCTCACCCCATTGAACTTCGTGCACTGGCGCCGATTCCACAGACCCCAGAGTTCCACTGCCTCCCCATGGGCGGACGTGCCCATCAGCCCCCGGGGAACCACAGTGAAGGCACAGCGCGTGCCTGTGAAGCCAGCATTTTTGGAAAACGAACGAAACTCAATCGCGCAGTCGCGAGCGCCGTCGATCTCATAGATCGAATGCGGCAAAGCGGGATCTTGAATGAAGGCCTCGTAAGCCGCATCAAAAAGGATCAGGGCCCCATTGGAGCGGGCGTAGTTCACCCAAGCTTGGAGTTGCTCCTTGCTGGCCACGGCGCCGGTGGGATTGTTGGGAAAGCAGAGATAAATCAGATCCACCTTCTCGCTGGGAATCTGAGCGGTGAAGCCGTTTTCGGCGTTAATCGGCAAGTAGGTGAGGCCGCCATATTGGCCCCCCTCATCAGCCTCCCCGGTGCGCCCCGCCATCACATTGCTATCGACATACACGGGATACACCGGGTCGGTGACGGCGATGCGGTTGCCCTCCCCGAGAATGTCGAGGATGTTGGCGCTATCACATTTGGAACCGTCGGAGACAAAGATCTCCTCCGCGCTCACCTGGCAGCCCCGGGCTTGGAAGTCGTGGGTGGCAATCGCCTCCCGCAGCCACCCATAGCCCTGCTCGGGGCCGTAGCCATGGAAGCCCTCTCGGGTGCCCATCTCGTCAATGGCGGCCTTCATGGCCAAACGGCAGGCTTCCGGCAAGGGTTCGGTGACATCGCCGATCCCCAGGCGGATGATCTGGGCATCGGGATGGGCCTCACTGAAGGCCTTCACCCGCCGGCCGATCTCCGGAAACAGGTAGCCGGCCTTGAGCTTGAGGTAGTTGCCGTTGACCTGAACCATGAGACGCACGCGGCCCGCTACGGGCTCGGAGGAACTGGGCGCGATTGTCCTATGGCGTGCCGCCATGCCCAGGGTCTGCATACGATCAAGGCTTGCCGCCGCGGCTGCCGTGTCCGTCTCCACCAGCCGCCTCCCCTGGCACCCTGCGGCCCCCTCCGCTCCGGTGGATCTGACCAGCTTGATCGACCTGGACATCAGCAAACCCGGGCGCTACCTCGGCAATGAGCTGGGGGTGCGGAGCCGCGATTGGGAGCAGGCCTGGACGGCCGCCGGGGTGCGCTGGGCCCTCACTTACCCCGAGGTGTATGAAGTGGGGGCCAGCAACCTGGGGCACATTCTTCTTTATTCGATCCTCAATACGGTTCCCGGCCAGTTGTGTGATCGGGCCTACCTGCCCGCCGCCGATCTAGCGAGCCGTCTCAGGGAACGGCGCGTTCCCCTCTTCGGCGTGGAGAGCCGCCAGCCATTGGCCGCTTTTGATCTGCTGGGCTTCAGCCTCAGCTACGAGCTCGGCGGCACCAACATTCTGGAGATGCTGGATCTGGCTGCGGTGCCCCTGCACGCGGCCTCCCGCGGCAACCTCCCCCTGGCCGATCCCGCGGCACCTCCCTTGATCTTTGCCGGGGGGCCCACGGCCACCAGCAATCCAGAGCCCTTTGCGGCCTTCTTCGACTTCATCGCCCTCGGAGATGGGGAGGAGCTGCTGCCGGAGATCGGTCTGGTGGTGGCGGAGGGACGGGCCGCCGGCCTCAGCCGCCGCGATCTACTGCGCGATCTGGCCCAGGTGCCAGGGGTGTACGTGCCCGCTCTCTACGGCCCCAGCGCCGACGGGGTGACGATCGTGCCATTGGAGCCGGAGCTCCCTCGGCGGATTCGGCGTCGCACCGCCACCCCCATGCCCCACTACGCCACCGGCCTGGTGCCCCACATCGAGACGGTGCACGATCGACTCACGGTGGAGATCCGGCGGGGTTGCACCCGGGGCTGTCGCTTCTGCCAGCCCGGCATGCTCACCCGCCCGGCGCGAGATGTGGAACCCAGCGAGGTGATCGAAGCGGTGGAGGAGGGGATGCACCGCACGGGCTATGCCGATTTCTCCCTCCTGTCCCTGAGCTGCAGCGACTACCTCTCCCTCCCGGCCGTGGGAGTAGAGCTGCGCAACCGGCTGGCGGCCCACAACATCAGCCTCACCCTGCCCAGCCAACGGGTGGATCGCTTCGATGCCCACATCGCCCACATCCTGGGTGGCACGCGGCAGGCTGGCCTCACCTTCGCTCCTGAGGCCGGCAGCCAGCGGCTGCGGGATGTGATCAACAAGGGCCTCAGCGATGCCGACCTCCTGCGGGGCATCCGCACCGCCATGGACAACGGCTACCGCAAGGTGAAGCTGTATTTCATGGTGGGCCTCCCCGGCGAAACGGATGCGGATGTGCTGGCCATCGCCGACACCTGCCGTCGCCTGCAGCAGAACTGCGCTGATCTGGGGAGGCTGCAGCTCAACCTCACCATCAGCACCTTCACGCCCAAGCCGCACACCCCCTTCCAATGGCACAGCGTGAGCCACGCAGAGATCCGCAGGCGCCAGGACCTGCTGCGGCAGGCCCTGCGGGGCCTGCGGGGGGTCAAGAGCAATCTCACCGACACCCGGCTGGCGGCCATTGAGGATTTCATCGGCCGGGGGGATCGGCGGCTGGCCCCGGTGATCGAAGCGGCCTGGCGAGCGGGGGCCGGGCTGGATGCCTGGTTTGAATCCGCAGAACGCAGCCACGGCGCCTGGAGCGCCGCCATCGAAGCGGCTGGCTTGGGGGGACGTTACCGGGCCCTGGAAATGGGCGACTGGACAGCGGTGGAAGCTCTGGAGCCCATGGATCTGGATGTCTTCTGCCGCCAACCCCTCCCCTGGGACCATCTCGACACGGGAGTGGAAAAAACTTGGCTGGCCGAAGATCTCAAGCGGGCCCTTGCGGCCTGCGAAGTGCCGGATTGTTCCTTTGCGGGGTGCAGCCATTGCGGGGTTTGCGGCCCGGAACTGGGCCACAATGTGGTGCTTCCATCGCCGCCCGTGCCCCCCGCCGTGCCAGGACGCAAACCCCCCAGCGAGCGTGTCTGCCGCCTGCGACTGGGCTTTCGCAAGGGCGGCTCCCTGGCCTGGATCAGCCACCTCGATACCCTGCGGTTGCTGGATCGGGCCCTGCGCCGGTGCGGGCTGCCGGTGAGTTTCAGCGGAGGCTTCCACCCCATGCCCCGGTTGCAAGTCGCCCTTCCCCTGCCGCTGGGAGTGGAGGGGCTTGGGGAATGGCTGGACCTGGACCTGGTGGAGCCAATCGATCCAGAGCTGGCCCGCCAACGGCTGCAATCAGAGCTGCCTGCGGAGTTGCGATTGCTCTCCAGCAGGGTGGTGCCGCTGACGGGCCCCAGCCTGTCGCAGGAGCTGGAGAGCGCCCTCTGGCGCTTTGCCCTCCATTCGGTCCCATCTGCAGCCGATGCAGCGGAAGAGAGCCCAGCCCTGGCCTGGCCCGACGCCAACCGTTGGGAGGAGGCGCTGGAGACCCTGATGCAGACAGTGTCCTGGATCTGGCATGACGTCGACAAAAAGGGCCGACCCCGCCAAAGAGACTGTCGCCCCGCCCTGCGCCACATCCAGCTGATCCAGCATGATTACCGCTCGAGGACGGTGGAGCTGGAGCTGGAAACCAGTATCGATGGCCAGGGGTTTGGGGTGCGGCCAGAGCATGGGCGGGTCTGGCTGAGCGAGCACCTGCAGCAACCCCTACGGCTGGAGATGGTGCGACGGGAAGCCCTGCGCCTGCGTCCCCAGGCACTGGAAGTCGGAGCCAAGCCGTAACAGGAATCGGCGTGCTAAAGTGCTAAGGCTTGGTGAGAGGGCGGCGCGCCCCATCTCTTCACCAGCCTCTCAAAGCTTCCCATACTCTGACCACCCTGTCAGGTAAGCCTTCCAGGAAGCCGTGCTCACCAGCCAAACGCAAAGGTTTTTTGCCCCTTTTCGGGAGAGCCCTCGCTCAACCAATTGCTGACGACCTCCAGGGTTCATTCAGCTGGCGACAACCTTCCGTTCTCTGGTCGGCGCCCACCTCCAGCGTTTCCAACGGGACGGAGGTGTTTCCACGGGTCCCTCCCGGACAGCCTTGAGGACCCATCGGCATTGCCTTGTTCGACCTGACCTGCGGGATCAGGCCATCACAGAGACAACTCTCCTTCTATGCCCCAACAGATCGTGATCGCCGAGCAACTGCGCATTGCCGCAGTGCTTCGTGACGACCGTGTCGATGAGCTGGTGGTGGCCCAGGGCCGCTACCAAATCGGTGATGTCTACCTTGGCACCGTTGAAAACGTGCTGCCCGGGATTGATGCGGCCTTCGTCAACATCGGCGAAAGCGAAAAAAATGGGTTCATCCACATCTCTGACCTTGGGCCACTCCGCCTGCGCAAAGGCGGAGCAGGCATCACCGAACTGCTGGAACCCCGCCAGAAAGTTCTGGTGCAGGTGATGAAAGAGCCCACCGGGAGCAAGGGGCCAAGGCTCACCGGCAACCTCAGCCTGCCGGGTCGCTTCCTGGTGCTCCAGCCCCATGGCCAGGGGGTGAACATCTCCCGCCGGATCAACAGCGAGGCCGAACGCAACCGGCTGAGGGCCCTGGGCGTGCTGATCAAACCTCCCGGCTCAGGTCTGCTCATCCGCACGGAAGCCGAAGGGGTGAGCGAGGAGAACCTCATTGATGACCTTGAGGCCCTCCTGCGGCAGTGGGAAGCCATTCAGCAGGCTGCGGAAACGGCCACCCCTCCGGTTCTGCTCAACCGGGATGAGGATTTCATCCACCGGGTCCTGCGCGACTTCTACGGTCCGGAGGTGGTGCGTGTGGTGGTCGACACCCCCGAAGCGGTGGCGCGGGTGAATGGTTTTCTTGGCGATGACCAGGCCCAGCTCACGGTGGAATTCCATGAGGAATCCACCGAGCTCCTGGAGCATTTCCGCATCAATGCCGCGATCCGTGATGCCCTGCGCCCCAGGGTGGATCTCCCCTCGGGGGGCTACGTGATCATCCAACTGACCGAAGCCCTCACGGTCATCGACGTCAACTCGGGCTCCTTCACCCGCTCGGCCAACGCCAGGGAAACCGTGTTGTGGACCAACTGCGAAGCCGCCTCTGAAATTGCCCGTCAACTCAAGCTGCGCAACATTGGCGGGGTGGTGATCATCGACTTCATTGATATGGAGTCGCGACGCGACCAGCTGCAGCTGCTGGAGCACTTCACCCAGGCGGTGCGCAACGACTCTGCCCGACCCCAGATTGCTCAACTCACGGAACTGGGGCTGGTGGAACTCACCCGCAAGCGACAGGGGCAAAACATCTACGAATTGTTTGGTCGCACCTGCCCAAGCTGCGGCGGACTGGGACACGTTGCCGTGCTGCCTGGCAAGGACACCCTTCAACCCTTGGCCAGCCTGCCCGGGGTGGTCCGCACCGTCCCCTCCGCAAGGCCCGAAGCCACCCCAGCCCCAACGGAACCCGCTGGCGGACGCAGGCGGAGGGGCGGGCGCGGTGGACGCGGCAGCGAAAGCTCAGAGGCACCATTGGTGGTCTCCGAAAATGGACTGGCCTCCCTGGGCGAGGCGCCAGAACCCCCACGGTCAGAGCAGGAGGCGGGAGGCCGGCGCCAGGAGCTCGATTTCGTGGCGGTCCCCATGGACGCCAACCAGGAAGAGGTGTATGGCTGGATGGGCTTGAACCCCGCCCTCTTGCTCGATCCCATGCCCACAGGCGACAACCTGGTGATGCGAGTCGTGCGGCCGGGCTCTGATCCAGAAGCCGTGCTCGAGGAGGCCCGCCAACTCTCCAGCGGCTACGGATCCCGGCGGCGGCGGCGGGGACGGGGGGGCAGCGACACGCGCTCCGGCATGTCCGAGGCGACTCCAGACACCATCGAGGCGGACGCCGAAATGGAGGCTCCCCCCCTGCCCCTGGCCACTCCAGCGGAAGTGGTCACCGTCGAGGTGCCGGCCCACCGCAGGGCCATCCCCAAGGCGGAGGCGGAGGCCCCTGCAAAAGCCCCCCCTGTTGAATCCTCCGAAGAAGGCGGAGACGATCAGGCCGGCGAGCTCCGCCGCCGCCGCCGCCGCTCTTCTGCTGCGGTGTGAGCCTGGCGGGCGTGGATGAGGTGGGCCGCGGCAGCCTCTTCGGCCCTGTCTTTGCCGGGGCCGTGATCCTGCCCAAAAGAGCGGAGACCCGTCTGAGCGCTGCCGGTCTCACCGATAGCAAGGCCCTGACCCCTCGGCGTCGAGCCGAGCTGGTGCCCCTCATCCGCCGCCTGGCAGGCGCCTGGGCCATGGGCCAGGCCAGTGCGGCGGAAATCGACCGCCTGGGCATTCGCAGCGCCACCGAGTTGGCCATGCAGCGAGCCCTCCAGCGACTCAACCATCCCTTCCAGCTGGTGGTGGTGGACGGCCTGCTGCCACTGCGCAGCTGGAGGGGGCCCCAGCGCACCCTGGTGGGGGGAGACAGGCTCTGTGCCGCCATCGCCGCCGCCAGCGTGCTCGCCAAGGAGGAAAGGGATGCCCTGATGCGTCGGCTGGCCCCGCGGTTTCCCGGCTACGGACTGGAGCGCCATGCGGGCTACGGCACCGCCCACCATCGCCTGGCCCTTCAACAATGGGGGCCGACCGAGCTCCATCGCCGCACGTTTTTGCGCAACACGTTGTCAACGCACAGCTAGTTCCTCAGGACCTGCCCCTGGCTCCTGCACCATTGCTCAAAGTCTGTCAGCAATTGCAGGCGCACCCTGTTGCGCATCCCCAGCAGAATCCCGCTCAACACGGACCGCCCCGTGGCCTCCAACACTCTCGGTGGCACGAGTTTCAGAAGGGGGGGCTGGCTGACCTTCACCGCCAAGGTGGCTTCCCCCTCAAGACCCTCAGCCGAAGGCTGCAGCCAGGAGTTCAGGCCCAGTCGAAAGTCGTCCACCAATCCAAGCCCTTCCAACTGGCAATCCACGGCCTCCAGCTCTAAGCGATCCCCCTGATGGTGGGTGCGCAATTCCACGATGGGTTGGATCTGAAGTTGGAAGACCTGCACCCTGGTGACCCTGTAGCGGTAGTGGCTGGGGCCCAGATGCACCAGATGGGCGGGATCCAGGAGGGAGGCCACCACCCTTTGCTCTTCCTTGAGGTAATCCGGCAAGAGCTCGATGCCCTCTCTAACGGGCAGAACGAGCTGCTGGCTGGAGCTGAAGGCCAAAGGCATGGCCAGGGGAAGCCGGCAGGGCATGATCCTACGAATGCCCTTTGCACCCACCATGCGCCTCGCCTACCTAGGTCCCGTCGGCACCTATGGGGAGCAGGCCGCGAAGCGCCTGGCCACTCTGGAAGGAATCGAAGCAGAGCTGGTGCCCCAACCGGGGATTCGCGCCGTGATCCAGGCCCTGGCGGCTGGCAGCTGCGAAGCCGCCGTCGTGCCAGTGGAGAACTCGGTGGAGGGTGGGGTGAGCACCTGCATGGATG
>JBIIJA010000066.1:0-8678 GCA_044234195.1 Cyanobium sp.
GACCTCTCTTGGCAATTTAGCCGGCTTGGGCGACTGCTGGAGCGGGCCGACAAGACCACACGGATCCTGGACGTGAAATATTTCCTGCTCCTTCCCTCCAATGAAGATGTGGGCGGGGTGCTTGATGAACTGCAATGGATCGCCCTGCTGCGAACCGCTGGGGCCTATCAAATGTTTCGGCAATCGCAACAACGGGCCATCGCGCCTCAAGCGGTCGCCAATTTCCTCCTGTTGGATCCCATCTTTCCCCGCTCAGTTCGCTACTGCCTGGAGCGAATCAGTGAAACCCTGCGCATCATCCGCGGCAGCTCTGTGCCCGGAGCTCCTGATGAATTGGAGTGCCTAGCCGGCCTCACCCTGGCCCGCTGGAGTTACACCCGGATCGACGAATTGATCTCCAGAGGCCTCCATGAAGCCATCGATCATCTCCAACAGGACCTCAATCATCTGCATTTGCTGATCGAAAAACGCTATTTCATCGCCACCCCCGCCAGCTCCCAGGCCAACCCTGAGCCAGCATGCGCGCCCACATAACCCATACCCTCCACTACCGCTATTCGGCACCCATTCTTCTGGGCCCTCACCGCTTTTGTCTGAAACCGAGGGGGCATGGCTTCCAGCGGCTGATGCGCTTCAAGCTGGAGATCACCCCAGAGCCCGATACTCTCTACCCCCTGATGGCCGCGAGCGGGGATGAGATCCTGCGGGCCCGCTTTCTCGGCAGCACCGACCGCTTCCTCGTGCAGGCCAACAGCGAAGTGATCACGGAAGTGGCCCCCCCCTTGGAGATGTGTCTCGAGGTCAACCCTCCCCTTCTGCCCTATCCGGTGGGCCACCTCAATGGCGATCTCATGGGGGCGCTGGAGGGCTGGCTGCCCAATGGCCAGCACGATCCCGCCGCAGTCGATTTGGCCCAGGAAGCCCTCACTGGTTGCGACCAGATGGCGGTGCCCTTTCTCAACCAACTGGTGGCCATTATTCAAGACCGGGTGAAATACACCCAGCGCCACCACGGTCCAGCCTGGCCAGCCGGCCGCACCCTGAAGGAAAGGGTGGGTTCCTGCCGCGATCTGGCGATGCTGATGATCGAATCCTGCCGCTGTGTGGGCCTTCCTTCCCGCTTTGTCAGCGGCTACCACCTGGTGGAGCCCAGGCCGAAGGACTATGACCTCCATGCCTGGGCCGAGGTCTACCTTCCTGGAGCGGGCTGGCGTGGCTACGACCCCAGCGGCAAGGGATTGATCGACGATCGCTATATCGTCCTGGCCACCTCCTCCAAAGCCCATCTCACGGCTGCGGTGTCGGGAAGTTTTTCAGGGGCGACGCCCGTGGAGAGCGAGCTCAAATGGAGCATTCACGCCGAGGTGCTGGAGCCAGAGTCAGCGGCTGCCCAGCATGAAGAAGTGGCCCCCAGGCACCCCGCTGGTAGCCAATGCTTCAGCGATGCTCCCCATGCCGCGCCATGACAGGTAGAGCTTCATTTGATACGGCACATGGTCGCGACCCCTCTCCCATCCGCCTCCGCCACCAATCCCCTGGCGGCCGACATGCGCCGCCATCTGTTCTTAAGCCAGGCCAAGGCGCCGGCCCTGGCCACCATTCACGATCACTATCTCTGCCTGGCCCTAGCCGTCCGCGACCGGCTTCTGGCCAGCTGGGTGGACACGGCTGAGACCTACACCAACCAGCACGTGCGCACGGCCATCTATCTCTCGGCGGAATATCTGCTGGGTCCCCACCTGGAAAACAACCTGGTGAATCTTGGTCTCCACAAGGAAGCGGAGGCCGCCTGTCACGAACTCGGGCTGTCGCTGGATCAGCTCATCGCTGAAGAGCCGGAGCCGGGCTTGGGGAACGGCGGCCTAGGGCGTCTGGCAGCCTGTTTTCAGGAGTCGATGGCCACCTTGGAGCTGCCGGCCATTGGCTACGGCATCCGCTATGAATTTGGCATCTTCCGCCAGCAGATCGGCCCCAGCGGCCAGGTGGAAAGCACCGATCCCTGGTTGGCTCGGGGGAACCCCTGGGAGGTCATTCGGCCGGAGTGGAGCTATCCGGTGATCATCGGTGGACAGACCGTGATCGGAGTGGCCTACGACACGCCAATCCTGGGCTATGGGGTGCGCACGGCGAACACCTTGCGCCTGTGGTCGGCCCATGCCCCAGAAGACTTTGACTTTGCCTCCTTCAATGCGGGCGACTACACCCGGGCCGTTCTGCACAAGGTGCAGTCGGAAACCCTCTCGAAGGTGCTCTATCCCAACGATGAGATGGAGCAGGGCAAGCGCCTGCGGCTCAGCCAACAGATCTTTTTTGTGTCCTGTTCCCTCCAGGACATGTTCCGCATCCTCAAAGGACAGGGCATGAGCGTGAGGGACTTTCACAAAAAATATGCCGTGCAGCTCAATGACACCCATCCAGCGATCGCCGTGGCCGAGCTGATGCGGCAGTTGATCGATGAGCACGGGGTGGACTGGGACACGGCCTGGGGCATCACCACCGCCAGCATCAGCTACACCAACCACACCTTGCTCCCAGAGGCCCTGGAATGTTGGGGGCTGGACCTGTTTCAACAGTTGCTGCCCCGGCAGCTGGAGATCATCTTCGAGATCAACGCGCGCTTCTTGCGCATGGTGCGCCTGCGCTACCCCGGCAAACCGGAAATGCTGGAGAAACTGTCGTTAATTCAAGAAGGCACCACCCGGAAGGTGCGCATGGCCCATCTGGCGGTGGTGGGCAGCCACCAGGTGAATGGCGTGGCGGAGCTGCACAGCCAGCTGCTCAGGCAACACCTCTTCTACGACTTTGCCCAGATCTGGCCCGAGCGCTTCAGCAACATCACCAATGGCGTCACCCCTCGCCGCTGGCTCGCTGTCTCCAACCCCCACCTGGCCACCCTGCTCGATGAAAGCATTGGCGATGGCTGGAGAAACAATCTCGACCAGCTCTCCGGGCTAGAGCCGCTGGTGCATGATCCCGCCTTCCTCGAGCGCTGGCGAGCGGTGCGAGAGCATGCCAAGGAGCGCCTGGCCCAAACCATCCGTCAGCAGACAGGGGTGCTGGTGGATCCCACCAGCCTCTTCGATGTGCAGGTGAAGCGCATCCATGAGTACAAACGCCAACACCTGGCGGCCCTGCAGCTGGTGGAGCGCTATCTGCGCCTCAGGGCCGGGGAAGACTTGCCGCCACGCACCGTGGTGTTTGGCGGCAAGGCGGCTCCGGGCTACGCCATGGCCAAGCTGATCATCCGACTGATCGTGGGCATCGCTGACATCGTGAACATTGATCCGGCCATGGATGGCCGGCTGCGGGTGGTGTTTCTGCCCAACTTCAGTGTGAGCCTGGGCCATCGGATCTACCCCGCCGTGGATCTCTCGGAGCAGATCTCCACGGCAGGAATGGAGGCTTCCGGCACGGGAAACATGAAGATGGCCCTCAATGGCGCCCTCACCATCGGCACCCTGGATGGGGCCAACATCGAGATCCGCGAACGGGTGGGCAATGACAATTTCTTCCTCTTTGGCCACACCGCCGAGCAACTCTCCGCCATCAACCGGAACGGCTACCACCCCATGCCCTGGCTGGAAAATGAACCTCTCACCCGCGAAGCGATTGACCTGATCGGATCCGGCCACTTCAGTGAAGGAGATCGGGAACTCTTCCATCCCCTGCTCTCCAATCTTTGCAGCAGCGATCCCTTCCGCGTGATGGCCGACATTGGCGACTACCGTCGCGCTCAGAATGAGGTGGATGGCGCTTGGCTGGACCGGGAACGGTGGATGCAGATGTCTGCGCTCAACACCGCCCGCTGTGGCTTCTTCTCCTCGGATCGCTCGATTCGGGAATACGCCGATCGCATTTGGAAGGTGGCCCCCGTGCCCGTGACCAGTAGCAGCAAGGAGCCCCACTTTGCTGGATAGGAGAGATCTGCCCCCCTGCTGGGGGATGATCTCCTGGAGCCTCAGGCACCTATGACTCCCTGGATGGACACCTTGGCCGCACGGGTGCAGGAGCGTCTCAGCGCCGCGGGGATCCAACTGACCCTGGGGGGCGAACCCACGCTGGTGCCCGTGAAACCAGAAGGGGCCGAGTGGACCATCACGGCGGATGGTCCCACCAAACTGCCCATGGCCCGCCGGTTGGCGGAGGAGTTCCGCCAGTCGGTATGGCCTGGCAGCACCCTCCTCTACTGCCCGGGAAAGCTTTACGCAGGAGAAGTGAACCCACGCTGGGCCCTGAGGCTTCTGCGCCGTGCCGATGGTTCCCCCCTGGTCAGCCGTGCGGGAGTCAAGCCGCAGCAGGATCCGCCTCAGCCCCTCCAAGCCGATCAGGCCAGCCACTGGCTCGAACGGTTGGGACACCTTCTTGGGGTGAGGCTGCAGCCGGTCGCCTTGCGCGATCCCCTCGATGACCAGCGACGGGTTTGGGCCGCCCCGCTCACCGCCACGGAACCGTCTGCGGACGAGGACCCCACAACATGGATCTGGCAGGCGGGAGCCTGGCCTCTGGAGGAGGAGCATCGCCAGCTGAGTGGCGCACCCGGGCCAGCCGGTCTGCGGCTTCCCCTGGCCCATTTCCCGGAAAGCCTTCCCCGCCAAGTGCTCACCCTGGAGTTGGGGAGCGATGGCTGGGAGCTGTTCTTGCCTCCTCTTCTGCGGCTGCCCCTGGAGGGGTTGTTCCAGGCGGTGGCCGACAGCACGGAGGGACTAATGGAGCCAAAGCTGAGCGGGATGCTGCCCATCGACAGCGATGACCACTGGCAAGTGCTCGGGCTGACGGCGGATCCTGGAGTGTTGGAAATCAACCTGCCCGTGTGCCATGGCTGGAGCGACTATGCCCAGTGGCTGCAGCGGATTGAGACCGCCGCCGCACAGGTGGACCTGCGCACCTGGAAAGAAGCCGACCATGGGGCTCAGGAAGGAACCGGGGGTGGCAACCACCTCCTTTGGGGAGGACCCAACCTGGCGGCCAATCCTTTTTTCCCTCGACCCGCCTGGCTGGCCGGGCTGCTGCGCTACTGGCAACACCATCCCAGCCTGAGTTACCTCTTCAGCGGCTCCAGCGTCGGTCCAGCCTCCCAAGCCCCAAGGCCTGACGAGGCTGCTGGCTCCATCTTCGACCTGGAGCTGGCCTACCGCCAGTTGGAGCAGGCCGAAGAGAAACCCTCTGAGGAGCCCTGGGGAGACCATCGCGCCCTCATCGGCGAAACCCTCCGCCACCTCCACGCCGATCGCAGTGGCAACAATCACCGTTGTGAAATCAGCTTCGACAAGTTTTGGAACCCAGGCACCCCAGCAGGCTGCCTAGGCCTCATTGAGTTCCGGGCCTTGGAGAGCCTGCCCAAATTGGAATGGACCCAGGCCATTGCCCTGCTGTGGAGCAGCCTGGCCGCTTATCTGCTCAACCCGGCCCACCGTCCCAGCCGGCTGCGCCAGTGGGGAGACAGCCTGCACGATCGCTGTCTGCTGCCCAGCCAACTCTGGGCCGATCTGGAGGCCGTGCTGAGCGATCTGGCAGGAGCAGGCCTGGCGGTGGAGGCGGGGCCCTTCCGGGAGCTGTGGGCCTGGCGGTTTCCTCCTCTGCTGGAGTGGGAAGGCATCCCCACCATGGATGGATCCACTCCTCGACTGGAGTTGCGCCCGGCTCTGGAGCCCTGGCCCCTGATCTGCGATTTTCCCCGGGAGGGGGGGTTCACCAGCCGATTTGTCGATGGCTCCCTGCGGAGATTTGAGGTGACGGCCAACGGTGGATTTCGCAAGCACTGTTGGCTGGCCCTGCAGAGCAGGCCCGTCGCACTGGATGCAGAACCCTCTTCCCTCCTGGCCGTCCGCTATCGCCTGCATCGGCTGTATCCATGCCTCCATCCAGGAATTGCCCCCCATTGGCCCCTCCGGCTTTTGGTGGGCAGCCCCCAGGGGGTGGAAGCCTTCGAGCTCTCATCCAGCGGACACGAATTCCAACCTGTGGCTCTCAAACCCTCAGATCCTGCCGGGCCAGTGGAGGGAGCCGCCTGGCAGGGGAGGGAGCGGCCGGATTCCGTCACCCTCGATCTTCGGCTGGAAGGACTTGGACTTACCAGTTGAGCCCGTGCAGCTTGGGGAGGGGAGCGGTCTTCGAGGTGACAGCAAACAGCCGGGGAATTCGGGAGCTGTTGTAAACACGAAATTCCCGTAGCACGCTGGCTCCTTCTTCACGAACAGCTTGATTGAGCACGAGGGAACCATCGGGGTCGGAGACCGAACGGTGGAAGGTGCCAGGGGGGATGCGGAGGATGTCGCCGCCACAATCCAAGCGAACGATGTGATAAGGATAATTCCAACCCAAATTCACCAGGTAGAAGGTGCGACCGCCATGCATGGCGAGCAGATTGTCTTCCTGATGGGGGTGAAGGTAAAACTGCCAGGCCCCTGTCTCGGGATCATTGGGTGGGCTGATGGCCGGACCGCTGTGCACGACCAAATCCCTGGCGTTGGAAGTGGGAACGGTGATATCAAAAAAGCGGACTGAGGGCGTATCCCGAAACTTTTCATAGGGAATCAGCTCGAACATGGGTGCCGGACGGGGCACGCTCTGACCTTGCTCGCTGCGATCAGGCATCGGAAAAGCTTCGGGGCTGGGTTGTCGGTTAGGCAGAGTCGCGGTCATGGAGTGAGACCAGTGGCTGGTCGAGGCTGTGAAGAGGGAACGCTGGGGGTTGGGCGGGGCAAGCCAAACACCGGCAACGACGAATGATCTAGTGAAACGAACCGCCTGCGGGCGTTAGGTGAGCAGTGTTACAAAACGATGGATCTTCCGGGCAGTTCCACATGCGGGCCTCAAAGGGGAATGGGCATCACCACTTCGGCCGGCAAGGGGGCACAGGCGGCCACCCGCTGGGCCACCACCCCGCCAATCACGACGATGGCGGGGGAGACCAGGGATGCGGTGGCCACATGAGCCGCGAGATCCTCCAAGGAGGCCACCACAATGCGCTGACCCTGCACCGTGCCCTGCTGGATCGCGGCGGCGGGAGTGGAGGGTGCCAGTCCCCCAGCCATCAACTCCTCACAAATGCGTGGGAGGTTGTGGAGACCCATGTAGATCACCAGGCCATCGCTGCTGCGGGCCAGGCCTCGCCAGTCCACGCCCGGCCGGCCTTTGTCGATCTCTTCGTGGCCCGTCACGAAAGTGACGCTGGAGCCGGCCCGGCGGTGTGTCACCGGGATGCCGGCGTAGGCCGGGGCCGCGATCCCGGCCGTCACGCCAGGCACCACTTCCACGGGCACCCCCCGAGCCACCAGATGGGCCGCCTCCTCCCCACCCCGACCAAAGAGAAAGGGATCGCCCCCCTTGAGCCGCACCACCCGCCGATGGCGCTGGGCCAGCTCCACAAGCACGGCATTGATATTCGGTTGGGGCACGGAATGGTGCCCCCGCCGCTTGCCCACAAATCTGCACTCACAGCCCTTGGGCACCAGATCTAAAAGGGCCTGGGGAACCAGGGAGTCGTAGACGAGGGCATCACAGCAACGCAGCAGGCGATGGGCTTTCACCGTCAGCAGCTCAGGATCGCCGGGTCCTGCCCCCACCAGGAAGACGGTGCCAAAGGGCGATGGTTGGTCTGCGGTGCCCGCGCTCATGGCAACCCGACCAGAAGCTGGAGCAACCCCGTGCGCAGCTGGGGCCTGGCCAACAGGGGGGAACCGAGCCAGGCGCCGAGGCGATCGGTCAGTCGACTGGCGGCCAGGGCCAGCGGAAGGGCCGGCTCCAGGGGCTCGGGAGGTTGCCCGCCAGCCTCTGCTGCTGGGTAGGGAACGGCAAGGCAGCGGGCGCCGCAGACAGTGGCGAGGTGGGTCAGGTAGCGCTGGGGGAGGGATCCTTCCACAGGATGGTGCACCAGCAGGGGACTGGCACCCTCTTTGGACGCGCCCAACCGCCTCACTTCTTCCGCCAGGCTGGCCTGCCAGGCCGGCCAGGCGCCCAGAAAGGGAAGCACCCGGACCGGACCAGCGGCCCTCCAACGGCGAAAGCGATCCGGCAGATCGCGCCGCACATGGCTGCCAGGCAGGAGGAAGAGGGGCACCAGGGTGGTGGGTCCGGCCGGCGGGGAAGGGAGAAGGGGAGGCTCCGCCCCCGTGAGGGTCTCCAGGATCACCGGGGCGCCGCGGCGCTCCTCCAGCTCCTGGGCGAGGGCCACCAGCTCGGGGGGCAGCAGCCCCCCCGAGCGGCCATGAACGAACAACACCAGGGGAGTGGGCGAGAGGCGTCGCAAACGCCGCTCCAGACGGGCCGCCACAGCAGGGTCAAGCGACTGACGGGCCAGGGTGAGCAACGCTGGGCGGGCCTCAGGCAAGCGGGCCAGGGCATCCACAGACGCCGCGGCAAGGGGGGGGTGAAGATCTCCGGCCAGGGTGAGCAGGGTGTGACGCAAGTCCGACAGGGGCCAGGCGCCCAGACCACGGCACAACCCCTCGAGTGCGGCCTGGCGGATCCGCAGGGGGCCAGGCTCCAGGGACACCCCCTGCAGCAGGGAAAAGTCCTCGGGATCCCTTTGGTGGCCCACCAGCGGCAGCAAAGTGACCAGCCGCTCCGAATCGGAGCCAGACCCGGCGCAGGCCTGGCGGAGGGCGGCGAGGCCGTGGGGATCACGGCGGGGAACAATCAGGGGGGGCAAGGCGGGATCGCGGGGCTCACTGCGGAGC
>JBIIJA010000068.1:0-8593 GCA_044234195.1 Cyanobium sp.
TCGGGTTTAGTGGTGGCATTGACGATCTGCTCGATGCCGGAGGAGGAGGAGAAGCCGGTCAGGCCGATGTCAACAGGACCAACACCCTCAGCCAGGATCTGGTCGGTGCCCAAAGTGCCGCTATCGGCATAAGTGTCAAAACCGTTGAAGCTGTTCCAGCCTCCTGCAATCGTGCCCGAGACGAGGTAGGTGTCTGAGTCTTCCCCGCCATCCAGTAAGTCGTTGTCAAATGCCCCATCCAGGATGTCGTTTCCAGTGCCCCCCTGAAGGGTATCGTTGCCCCAGCTTCCATCTAGAAGATCATTGCCAGCCGCCCCGTCGATGGAATCATTGCCCCCATAGGCCACCACCTGTTCACTCTCGGCATTGCCAATGAATACGTCGGCATTCCAGGTGCCAAACGTGACGCGACGTTGGCCGAGAAAGTAATTGAGCCAGCCTGAAACGTCGCTCAAAGAGGCATTGGTATCCCCATCTTCATTCCGGAAGTTCTCCCTATCAATCTGAAACCCAATATGATAGATGCCATCAGCCACGGTGTTGATCAGGTTCTTGCCAAAATACTGAGTGTTGCCGCCATCATTCTGCGCCAAATGAAAGCCTGTCTCTGATCCGTTCTCATCATCACCGTGAAGTTCGACGAAGAGAGGATAGGCATATCTTTGAATCCACTGATTCACTTTCCTCAGGTCTGAGCGCGTGAGCCATTGGTCAGTGTTGACTCCTGTGGCATTCACAGCGTTAAGAATAAGCTGATTGAGGCTGTTTGCTGCGGCGGCACCCCCATTGATATCGGCCGCAGTCGTGTTAGTGCTGAGACCACGATCGATTTTGATGGTATCAACAATGCGATCTAGGCCTGTGCCGGTTGTGGATTGATCGCTGTAGAAATAGGTGAGCCATTCGGCAACATCACTCACTTTGGCGTTGGCATCACCATCTTCATTTTGAAAGCGATCATCGTTTGTGATGCTAAAGCCAATATGATAGATTCCATCGAGAACTGTGTTGACAAGATTCTGGCCAAAAAATGTGGTGTTTGCTCTATCATTCTGAACCAGGTGGTAACCCGTTTCAGAGCCGTTTTCATCATCCCCATGATTAATGACGAATGTGTTGTAACGGCTTTGGTCGGCTCTGATCCATTGGTTGATCCAGCGCACCTCATTGCTGCTCAGGCGCGTGGGATCGCTGTCTGCTTGCCCTGCGGCCGTGAGGGCGCTGATCCCTTTAAGAATTAAGTCGTTGAGATTGTTTGCCGCAGTAGCGCCACCAGCGATGTCTGCCCAGCTAATGTTGTTGGCTAGGCCTTTGTCTGCAATAATCAGCTCTGTTGTACGATCGAGATTGGTATTAGTCGTCGCGTAATCGGTTTTCAGAGCTGTCAGCCAACTGGCCACGTCTGCTATGGCCACGTTCGCGGCCCCATCTTCGTTGAGAAACTGATTATTAGCATTGATTTCAAAGCCAAAATGATAGATTCCATCGAGCACAGTGTCGACCAGGTTGAGTCCGCGGAATTTTTGATTAGCCCCATCATTCTGGATATGATGAAAGCCTGTCACGACTCCATTCTCATCATCTCCGTGGAGAATGTCAAAACTGCTTTTGCGGGTTGGATCACTGCGTAGCCACGTATTTAGACGCCTGATATCATCAGAATCAAGGACCACATCGTTGAAGCTGCCGATGGCTTTCAGCCCTGTGATGAGCAGCTGATTTAGGCCATTAGCGGCTTGAATTCCCTCAGCAATCGCCGAGGCCTCGGTGTTTCCTGCCAGCCCTGGATCTCTGGCAATCCAGCCGATAGTTTGATCTAAACCAGTGCCAGTTGTGCCGGAGGGTTGGCCCCAATAGGCGGAGTAGGACCGGAGTGTGTTGGCCATGGGCGGGAGCGACAGAAATGGTGGAGAAGTGGTGCCGAAGGATGCTGTTCTGTCATCCTTCGCGGTTTCATGATTTGAACCTACACCATTTCTCTGCTGGCGCAAAAACCTTTCTGACGTCGTGATGGATCTTGATTTGGTTCAAGCAAAAGCTGCCTTAAACCTATGCTAAAGTAGAAAAAACTCTCTATTGCGAATGATATTCATTGTCTCCTTCTAGGGGCGGCGGAGTGTGTATGACAAGGGTGCTCAATGCAAGTGATTCTCAGAATCATTCCCCCGGAGTGTGGCCAGTGTCGCTTGCTAAGGCTCCTAGGCTTGGTGGGTCGGCACCTAGTGCGTTCGTGAAGATGGGCCAGCCACGCCACATCGGGCTCACGGGCGGCATCGCTACAGGCAAGAGCACTGTTGCTCGCCTTCTTGGCGAGCGCCATGGGATTCCGGTATTGGATGCTGATCGTTTTGCAAGGGAGGCCCTGGCTCCCGGCAGTGAGGCCACCCAGGCGGTGTTACGTCGCTACGGTGCTTCGGTGCGCGCCAGCCAATCTTCAGAGGCTGGCCCCTCCCTGGATCGGGCTGCGCTGGCCCGCATCGTGTTTGCCGACACTAAGGAACGCCACTGGTTGGAACAGCTGGTGCATCCCATGGTTCGGGCCCGCTTCGAGGCTGGATTGCAGGCCCTGAAGGGGACGCCAGTGGTGGCGCTCATGATTCCACTTCTCTTTGAGGCGGGGCTTGAGCCGCTTTGCTCCGAAATCTGGGTGGTGGATTGCGGCAGCGAAGAGGAGCAACTCCGCCGACTCCAGACCCGCGACGGAATCACGACCGCAGAGGCGATGGCGCGTTTGAAGGCCCAATGGCCGATGGCTGCCAAACGAGCGCGAGCCCATGTGGTGATCCACAACACTGGGCCCGAGGCAAACCTCATTTCTCAGGTGGATGGGGCCCTCGCAACAGGGCTGCCGGCTGGGTGTGCCGAGGGGCCTAGCGATTGAATTCGCTGAGCCTTTGCACCAGCCGCTCCCTGTGCTCCTCCAGCTGTCGAATGGCATACAGCATCCACTCCAGCTCGATGCGCACCTGCACGGGAATCTCCCGATCCAGGTAGGAGCGCAGGGATTCCTGACTCAGGCTGCCCCTTCGAAGCTCCGCCTCCAGGGTTTGCAGAGCTTGCTCTCTTGAAGGGGAGGTGCTCATCCGTTGAGCCTCTCGATCAGGAGCCGATTGGCGAGTTGGGGATCGGCTCGCCCGCCAGTGCGTTTCATGAGCTGCCCAACAAAGAAGCCCTGCAGCTTCGTTTTGCCACCACGGAAGGCCTCCACCTCCCCCGGATGGGCCTCCAGCAGTTCGTCCACGATCGCCGTGATGGCCGTCGGGTCACTGATCATTCCGAGGCCCTTCGCTTCCACCAATGCTTTGGCCGATCCCCCGTTTTGCAGCAGGTCGGGGAGGATCTCCTTGGCGATCTTGCCGCTGATGGTGCCCGTGCCAATGAGCTCCACCAATTCGGCCAACTGGGTGGGCTGTAGAGGGAGATCGTTGTAAGAGAGCCGCTGGGCGTTGACGTGGGCGGCGATGTCGCCTGTGATCCAATTCGCGGCGGCCTTGGGATCAGCTCCAGCGGCGATCGTTGCTTCGAAATACTCCGCCATTGGCCGCTCATCGGTGAGCACCCGGGCGTCATAGATCGACAGGCCCAGCTCTTCAGCAAAGCGATGGCGCTTGGCCGCTGGCAGCTCAGGCAGCTCGTCGCGCCAGGCCTCTCGCTGCTGCGCGCTCACCTCAATCGGGCCAAGATCCGGTTCGGGAAAATAGCGGTAGTCGCTGCTGCCCTCTTTGCTACGCATGGTTTTGGTGAGCTGTTTGCTCTCATCCCAGAGGCGTGTTTCCTGTCGTATCAACTCTCCAGTTTCAATGGCCTTGATCTGCCGTTGAATCTCATAATCACAGGCTTTTTGGATGGCCGAGAAGGAGTTCATGTTTTTGATTTCCACCTTCACGCCAAAGGGCGCTTCTGGCCCAGGCCGCACGGAAATGTTGACGTCGCAGCGCAAGGAACCTTCCTGCATGTTTCCGTCACTGACGCCTAAATAACGCATGATGCGGCGCACTTCCGCCGCATATTCCGCCGCTTCGCGGCCCGTACGTAAATCGGGTTTGCTCACAATCTCCGCCAGGGCCACCCCAGCCCGGTTGTAATCCACAAGGGAGTGGCTGCTACCAGCAAGCCTGTCGCTGCCCGCATGCACCAACTTGCCCGCATCTTCCTCCATATGCAGGCGTTCGATTCCGATGGTTTTGAGGTAGGTGGGTTTTCCTTTTTCAGCCACTTCCACCTCGATGAACCCATTTTCGCCAATCGGTTCGTCGAATTGAGAGATTTGATAGTTCTTCGGCAAATCCGGATAAAAATATTGCTTGCGATCGAATTTGCTATGTGCAGCGATTTGCATATTTAGCGCCAAAGCTGCCTTCACGGCATACTCCAGCACCTTTTCGTTCAGGACAGGGAGGGTTCCTGGCAGGCCACACACCAAGGGATCAATGTGGGTGTTGGGATCCTCCCCAAAGCTGGCGGCTGCTGGGCTGAAGATCTTGCTGGCTGTGCTCAGTTGCACGTGG
This sequence comes from Cyanobium sp., assembly GCA_044234195.1. Taxonomy (GTDB): domain Bacteria; phylum Cyanobacteriota; class Cyanobacteriia; order PCC-6307; family Cyanobiaceae; genus Cyanobium. The sequence continues at coordinate 4,509 of JBIIJA010000068.1, forward strand.
ATCTCCAATCCGATCACAGCCTCCCAGGCTGGGGCCGTGGAGGGAGCGGGGGACGGAGCGATAGAAGTGGCGGCGCTGGCCATGGAGGAGGCTTTCAGGGCGGGCGTGCCGGCAGGGGCTGTGGGGATCATACGGAGAGCCGGCGAACGAACCATCCGGTCCCAGGGCTGGCGACACTGGGAGGAGTCGCGGCCCCACCCATGCTGCCTGTGATACCGGACCCGGTGCTGATCCTTGGTGGTGGGTTGATGGGTTTGGCCATCGCTCATGCCCTGGCCCGCCAGGGGGAGTCCGTGTTGGTGTTGAGCCGCCGCCGAAGCGAGGCGGCGGGATTTGTGGCCGCTGGCATGCTCGCTCCCCATGCAGAGGGTTTGAGCGGGCCCCTGCTGGCCCTGGGCCAGGCCAGCCAGGCCCTCATCCCAAGCTGGGTAGCGCGGATTGAAGCTGACAGTGGCCTCCCCTGCGGACTATCCGCCAGTGGCATTGTGGTGCCGTTTGCCAGTGTTGCCGAGCGTGACGCCTACCCCACCGCTCCTTTCGGAGAGGCGCTGGGCCGTGCTGCCCTCGAGAGGGAAGTGCCGGGCATCGGGCCTGGCTGGCCAGCGGGCCTGCTGTTCCTCCAGGACGGTCAGTTGGACAACCGACGCTGCCTGATGCGCGCCCTGGAGGCGGCCTGTGTGAAGAGGGGCGTGGCCTTTGAGGAGGGTAGTGACGTGGTGGATCTGCTCACCGCAGCCAACGGCAGCCGGGATTTAGAAGGTGTGCGAGTGAGGCGCGCCGATGGGGAGTTGCACACCCTGCTCTGCCGGCGTGCCGTGCTGGCCTGTGGGGCCTGGACTGCCCAGCTGGTTCCCAAGCTGCCCGTGTTTCCTGTCAAGGGGCAGATGCTATCGCTCCAGGGGCCCAGACAAGCTATGGAGCGGGTGTTGTTCGGCCCAGGGATCTATTTGGTCCCCAGGGCGGATGGGCTGGTGGTGGTCGGAGCCACCAGTGAACGCGAAGCCTGTTTCCAGGAAGGGCTGACGCCGGCGGGGCAGCTGCAGCTGGAGCAAGGGGTAGCCTCCCTGCTCCCGCAGGCCCAATCCTGGCCGCCGATGGAGCGCTGGTGGGGTTTCCGGCCCTGTACCCCTGATGGGGGACCTCTCCTTGGGGAGTGCGCCATTCCAGGCATGTGGGTGGCCACGGGGCACCATCGCAATGGAGTGTTGCTCGCGGCGATCACCGCCATGTTGATCGCGGATGCCGTGACTCAGCGGCAATTGAACCTCGATGAGGGCAACTGGCTCAAGATTTTTCACCCAGACCGTTTTGCCAACCGGATGGATGTGTGATGGAGTTCTAGGGCGGTGTCAGGTGGGTTGGGTGACTTTTTTAATTTTGCTTGCTTTCACTTGCTGCTGCCATAGGCGGGCATAACGTCCTTCTTTTGCAAGGAGTTCGTTGTGGTTCCCTTGCTCGATCACTTGGCCATGATCGAGAACAAAAATGCAATCAGCATTTACGATCGTGCTGAGTCTGTGGGCAATCACAAGGATGGTATGTTGCCGATCAAATTGGTCAATAGCTTCCTGAACAAGACGCTCACTTTCCGTATCGAGAGCGCTTGTGGCTTCATCAAGAATGAGAAGGTCGGGATCGCGAAGGATGGCACGGGCCAGAGATAGTCTTTGACGTTGGCCACCACTCAACTTGTAGCCGCGCTCGCCAACCAAGGTGTTGAAGCCGTCCGGTAATTTGGAAATGAAGCCAGCAGCTTGAGCATGCTTTGCTGCGAACTCTAAATCGGCTTGGGTAGCGCCTGGGGTTCCAAAAGTGATGTTGTCTGCGATGGAGGCATTGAATAGGAAGGTGTCTTGACTGACGACGCCAATTCGCTTTTGCCAGGATTGGGGGTCAAAGGTTCGCAAATCAGTTCCGTCGACAAGGATTCGGCCGTGGCTGGGTTCATAGAGACCAGCCAGGAGATCAGCGATCGAGCTTTTGCCAGCACCACTGCTGCCAACAAGGGCAATTGTATGCCCCTTGGGAATCAGGATATTGACTCCGCTCAGTGCAGGAGCAAGGTCGGCAGAATAAACTAACTCGACGTTTTGTAATTGAATATCTCGATTGAAACCGCGATAGGTTTCGTTGGTTTTCCTGCGAAATTGTTTATCTTCCTTAAGTAGGAAGTTGTTAAGAACATTTAGCAAAGCTTCATTGACTTTACGGCTTAACACCAGACTGCTGAGGCCACCAATTGAACCATTTAGCCTTTGGAGGGCCACCACAAATGTGACGAGACTGGGCAGGACACCTGAACTTCTTTGTCCAAAAAACAATAGGCTGAGCCAAGCAATAACTGCAATCATAAGAATGGGCAGAACCAAGGTCACTGGTCCATTGATGGCACCTAGCCTGATTTGCCCACCCGCATTTTTCTGCAGCAATTGAGCTCGTCGATCAACTTCTGATGCGGCTTCGTCAAGATAGCCACTTGTGTGAAGAAGCCTTAAGCCCTGTATGTTTTCTGTCATCCTGCTGGAAAGTTCTATGCCTAATTCGGTGCTGATCTTCGCCAGCTTTCCGGCTCTCGGCAGCACATACTGTTGAACCAATATAGATATTCCTCCCATGACGATGGCGGCGAAAAGAAGCCAGGGAGAGAGTCGAATGAGAACGGCAAGATAGGTGAGGAGCAGCAGGGTGGTTGTAAGAATTCCATTGTAATTATTGATTTCATTGATCACGGCCCCAGGTCCGGAACTATTGATATAAAGGAGGTCGCCGACGCGGTAGCGACTGGCACAGGAAAATGAAAAATTTAATATCTGCGCATGCAGCCCAGATTTCAGTCGGCAGGAGACACGGCTACCGAAATCGCCAATGGCTAAGGAGCCGACGTACATTGCCGCTCCCTGAATGATCTTCAAGATCACCGCTAGAGTGAGCAAGATCGTAAATGCTTGAAAGCTCGTCAAGCCGTCGAGGGACTTAGTGAGATGAGGGATAAAATTGAAGAGGGGATTCTGGCCTATTTCAAAGACTTTTCCAGGCGGTTTTGAAAGCACTTGCACGGCTAAAAACATCACGCCCAACGTCAAACCTTCGCTCGCTGCCTGAATGATTGAGCAAAGCAAATTAAGAGAAATTAATCGCCATTCTTTTCTCGCTGTCTGGCGAATCAGAACGCTGGCTGGTTGTTGATCCCGAAATGGTTTAAGAATCTCTCTTAAGAGACGGCGGGGTGTTCCGATGAGTGATGTCAAGTTAGTAAGCGTCCTAGGGGTTCGTGACAGCCTTTCTTCCATTGAACCTTTTTTTTTTGCTGGTGGATCCTTTGGGAGACACTCAACAAAGCAGTACCAGGTCCGAATTTTCCGGCGACAAAACCGAAAAATCAGGCCGTTTCAACGCGCCAAGCGTGGTCAGAGGGAGTCCAGTCACTGAGTTCGGAGGGGGCAAACCAGAGGCCAATTTCCTGGGCGGCCGTCTCTGGGCCATCGGATCCGTGAATCACGTTGCGGCCGATATCCACCGCCAGATCCCCGCGGATTGTGCCAGGGGCGGCTTCGAGGGGCTTGGTGGCACCGATCATGAGCCTGGCGGCAGCGATGACGCCCTCCCCTTCCCAAACCATCGCCACGACTGGGCCGCTGGTAATGAAGTTCACCAGCCCAGCGAAAAAAGGACGCTCCCGGTGAACGCCGTAGTGGTTTTCGGCCAATTCCCGGCTGGGGGTGAGCTGCTTGAGCCCCACGAGCTTGAACCCCTTGCGTTCGAAACGGCCGATGATCTCCCCCACAAGGCCGCGCTGGACACCGTCTGGCTTGATGGCAATGAAGGAGCGCTCGGCAGGCATGGCGAAGGAAGGCGAAGGGCAGTGGCCTAGGCCATGGTCGGTTTCAGGGTGGCTGCTTGGCAAGGGTTGGGGGGGAAAGTCATCCCTCCTCTGCTGCCATCTAGCCTGAATCACACCGTCCTGGCTGCAATTCCATGGCCGTTGCCCAGCCGACGGAGTTCCCCAAGGCTTTCCCCTCCGCTCGCCCGGAGGTGGAGGGCTTAGAGGCCTACAGCGCCCCATTGGAGGGACGCCGAGGCTTGCT
>JBIIJA010000069.1:0-8524 GCA_044234195.1 Cyanobium sp.
CCGAGGCGCTCCGCCCGCTGGATCATCATGCGCCGGGCCTGGTGTTTGGCCACGGCCCAGAGGGGCTTGACGCTGAGGGCGCCACGGATCATGGCGTCAGTGAGAGCGCCGCGGCGGGTTGCCCCGGGTTGGGTCAGGGTCATGGCAATCGGCCAGGTGCCAGTCGGCCAAGGCTAGGTGGTCTGTCTTTCGCCGAGCGCCTCAGCCACCGCCTTCTGAAACACCGCCTCCTCCGGGGTGACACCGGTCCAGCGTTCAAAGATCTGCATGGCCAGTTGCACCAGCATCTCCACCCCATCCACGATCGGGCAGCCCCGATCCCGGGCGGTGGCCAGAAAGGGCGTGATGCGGGGGTTGGTGATCACATCCACGGCGGTGCAGCTGGGAGCCACCGTGTCCCACACCAGGGGGATGGGCTCCAGCTCCGGGGCGCAGCCCAGATGGGTGGCATTCATCAGCAGAGAGGTGCCAGCCGGCACCGCCACGTCGCCCTGCCACGGCTGCCACACCGCAGGCACCCCAGAGGCCCTCGTCACCAGTTCCGCCACCTCCCGGCCCTGTTCCTCCCGTCGAGTCACCAAGGTGAGGTGGGCTGCCCCCGCCCAGGCGATCTCCACCGCCATCGCCCGGCCGGCGCCTCCGGCCCCGAGCATCACCACCCGCTGGCCGGCCAGGGGGGTGACCTTCTGAATCGCCTTCACCACCCCCTTGCCATCGTTGTTGTGGCCAATCAGCCGGCCCTCCTCGATGGTGAGGTAGTTGGCGGCGCCGATGGCTCGCACATCGTCGTCGACCCCATCCAGCAGGGGGATCACCGCCACTTTGTAGGGCACGGTGATGCCCACGCCCCGATAGCCCAAGGGGCGTAGGGCTTTCACCGCGAGGGCCAGATCCGCCGTATTGGCGATGTCGTTTTTCCAGAATTGCCAGGGCAGGCCGTAATGGGCGTAGACCGCATCAAACATGCGGTCGATCGGGTTTTCCGCCACCGGATGGCCCAGCATCCCGGTCATTTGCTTCTGGGGAGGGATCACAGGAGGAAGGCCGGGCGCCCTTCACCTTGGCAAGAAAGCGCCGCTTGGCAACAGGACGGGGCCAGGCTGGCTCCATGGGCGAGCCGGCCGGTGAGCTTGGGCGACGCGGGCCGGGGGCCCATCCGGCAACATGGGTGCCGCCGCTCTGCAGCCCACCCAGAGGGTGACGGATGGAGCCCCTTCTCAATCCAGCCCTCCTCTCCCTTCCTCTGCTGGGCCATTCCTGGCTGCGGCAAACCCTGCGTGATCCCCAGGCCTGGGCGGATGCCGTCTGCTCCGCCACGCCGGTGCGAATCTGCGAACCGTTGCGGATGGCCCAGCCCTTCCGCAACGATTCCGCCTTCCTCCCTGTCGGCCCGTTGCTGGTGGTGGCCACCCAGGGATCGGCCATCACCTTGGTCACCGAGCAGCATCCCTTCGCCCAGCTGCTGATCCCCTATCGCGGATGGGGTCTTTGGCGGCTGGAAACCGAACGGTACGCCAATCCCGTTGGCGAATCAGTGCTCTATCTGCCGCCGGCTCCCTTGAGCCTGGAGAATGACATCACGTCAGGCGTGGCCCTGAATCTCCCTCCCACGACCCTGCTCCAAACGGCACTGACCATGGCCGGGCCGGAGGGCTTGCCCGCCGCCCGGCTCTCGGTGTTTCAGCAGCCCAAGCGTCTGCTGATGGATGAGCCGGCCTCCGCCCGTCTCATCAATGGGCTCTATTCCCTCTTGATCACCCTGGATCAGCTCATGGGCAGCCCCGGCGCGGATCTGGGTTTGCTCCGGTTGGATGATGTGCTGATCAGGATGGTGGTGCTGCTGCTGCTGCCGGAGCTGCAGCAGGATCCACCGAGCTCCAGCGGCGTGGCCCCTGGAGAAGCGGCGGCGCGCAGCAAGCTGGAGTCGCTTCTGGAATGGATCGATGCCAACCTGGAAGCGCCAATCGGCCTGAGCGATCTGGAGGCCCAGATGAACTGGTCGAGGCGTACGTTGCAGTACTCCTTTCAACGGGTCTATGGCTGCAGTCCGATGCAGTGGGTCAGGCGCCGACGGCTGCACAGGGCCATGCAACGGCTCAAGAATCCCTTGCCAGGAGAGAACGTCACCTCCATCGCGCGATCCGTGGGCTTCTCCAGTGACCTGTCGTTCAGACGGGAGTTTCGCCGCCGCTACGGGTGCACCCCGTCCTCGGTGTTGCGGGGCTGAGTTGACGCGTCTCCCGGGCGCGCCTACCGGTGGAGGAACGCTGCCTGCCCAGATCCATGACCCTTGAGGCCCACCGCGACGATCTGGCCGCCACGGCAGCAGCTCTGGCAGCCCCTGGCACGGGCCTGCTCGCCGCCGATGAATCCACCGGCACCATCGGCAAGCGGTTTGAGGCCATTGGTTTGGCCAACACCGAAGAGCATCGCCGGGCCTACCGCAGCCTTCTCGCCACCGCCCCCGGCCTGGCCGAGCACATCAGCGGGGTGATTCTGTTTGAGGAAACCCTGTTTCAAGACAGCAGCCGTGAAGCCGGCGGCACGCCGATCGTGGAGCTGTTTGCCCAGCAGGGGATCATCCCCGGCATCAAGGTGGATCAGGGAGTGGAGCCGCTGGCCGGCGGTCTGGAGGGCGAAACCTGGTGCACCGGCCTGAAGGGCCTGGCGGAGCGAGCCGGGCGGTCTTACGCCCGCGGCGCCCGTTTCGCCAAATGGCGAGCGGTGCTGCGCATCAGCGCCGGGGGGTGCCCTTCCGAGCTCTCCGTGCGGGAGAACGCCTGGGGCCTGGCCCGCTACGCCCGCACCGTGCAGGAGCAGGGGTTGGTGCCGATCGTGGAGCCGGAGATCCTGATGGATGGCCCCCACGACATCGCCACCACCGCCTCGGTGCAGGAGTGGGTGCTGCGCACGGTGTACGAGGCCCTGGCGATGAACGGGGTGTTTCTCGAAGGCAGCCTGCTCAAGCCATCCATGACCATCGCCGGCGCGGACTGCCCCGATCCACCCAGCCTGGAGGAGGTGGGGGAGTTCACGGTGCGCACCCTCAGCCGCAGCGTGCCGGCGGCGGTGCCGGCGATCCTGTTTCTCTCCGGCGGCCTGAGCGAGGAAGACGCCAGCCTGGGCCTCAATGCCATCAACCAGGCAGCGGCCCAAGGCTTCGCCCCCTGGCACCTGGGCTTTTCCTTCGGCCGGGCGCTGCAGCACTCCTGCCTGAAGCACTGGGGCGGCAGCAACCTTGCCGCCGGCCAGGCGGCCCTGCTGGCCCGGGCCCGGGCCAACGGCGCCGCCAGCCGCGGCGCCTATGAAGGCGGCAGCGAACCCTCCGACGACACCAGCCTGTTTGTAGCGAACTACAGCTATTGAGCCCGCCAGGGCCGTACGTTGGCCGCTGGTAGAGCTGGGTCTCCCATGGCACCACCATCGCCCCCCCTCGACCTGCGAACCTTGCCGTTGTTCCGTGACATCTCAGAGGCAAGCAACGCCGCTCTCCTGGATCGCCATCTGCTGACCCGTTGCGATGTGGAGCAAACCCTGGTGATGGAGCAGGACTGGGGCGAATCCCTGTTTTTGGTGCTGGAGGGGTTGGCGAAGGTGCGGGTCTACAACGGCGATGGGTCGGAGGTGGTGCTCTCAGTTCTGGGGAGTGGAGACCTCTTTGGGGAGATCGCCGTGCTGGATGAACAGTCCCGTTCCGCAGACGTGGTGGCCCTCACCCCCATGGAGCTGGTGAAGCTGCGGGGGGCATCGTTCTGCCAATCGGTCCGTCAGGATCCAGCCCTGGCATTGGCGGTGATTCGCCTGGAAACAGCACGGCTGCGCGATCTGAGCCGGCGCTTTGCCGTTCACACCAGTGATGCCACCACCCGGCTGCTAGCTACGCTGGCCTATCTGGCCGGCAAAGCGAGCCTCGAGGACGACCCCACGGCGGAGATCCCCCCCCTGCCCCAGAGGGAACTGGGGCTGCTGTCCGGATTGTCCCGGGAAACCGCCTCCCGCACCCTGAACAAGTTGCGGCAACGGGGCACCATCGCCGATACCCCTTCCGGCGGCCTGCGCCTGGTCGACCTGCAGCCCCTGAGGAAACGGGCCCTGCTGCCCTGATGCCTCGGGCTGCCCTTACCGGGCTCCCGGGCCCAAGAGCACTCAGCGCCAATCCAGCCCCGGCACCCCTGGCACGATTGCCGCCGTTGTGGCCCGGTAGGTGCCGTAGTCGGCGTAGAGCTCCAGCAGGCGCCGCTCCTCCCGGTGGGCCTTGCCGCTGAGCACCCCTGCCAGGGCCAGGAGCAGGACCAGATGGAGCAGGCTCCCCAAAGCCACCGCCACCCCCAGCGAGCACACCAACACGGCCTGATACAGGGGATGGCGGCAACGGCCATAGGCGCCCCTGGTGACCAACGGGGCGCTGGGCATGGGCTCGGGCAGGGGGGTGAGGCTGCCTCCAAGGGCCCACACAGCCTGGCCCGCAAGCACCAGCCCGAGGGCGAAGACGCCCCAACCCAGCAGGCGGAGCCCCAGGGGCCAGGCCAGCCCAAGGGCGACTGGCGCTGGCGTGGCTGGCAGGAGGTGGGCTGTGATCAAGACCAGCTGGGCGAGCAACCACCATTCCCCGCGGCGGTTGTCCCAGAGGCCAGCCCAGCTGAACCCCCACTGGCTCAGCCGCTCTTTCAGGACTCCACCCATGGCTCTGCCCTCCACAGTCCCAACCATTCAGTCATTCTCGACCAATCATTCTTCCGCGGGAGGCCACCCCCGAGCCGCTGGCCGGTTCCCACAGCTCAGGCCTGATGCCCGCCTCCTGAAACTGGGCCGCCAGCACCTGGGGATCGCTGCCAAAGGGGGGACCCCCAGGGCGGCCGTGACACCAGAAGAGTCCCAGCAGCCAACCCCTTGGCTGGAGCAGATGGTGCATCTGGGCCATGTAGAGCAGCCTCGTGGCCCCGCCCGCAGCCTGGCACCAGCACCCGTCCTGGCGGTTGGGGGGCGCGGGGATGTTGCCGCAGGGCCCGCTCCAACGGGGGGGCCGCCGGTCCTGGCTCCCAGCCATCGGCTCCGTCGCGGTAGCGCTGATCCCAGCAGGCGGCCACGCCCGAAGCAGCTTCCGTCATGGGGCCCAACGGCGCGCCAGGGCTTGGAGCTGGGGCATGGCCCACCTCAGGGCAGCGGCCATACCGCCTCAATGCGATCCCCCTGGGGGGCATTTAGCCGAATCCGCACCACGCGCCCCAACGACGCCTCAAGCTGCCTGCGCAGGCACTCCGCAACGATCACATCGCAGCCATGGTCGGCTGGACGCACCTGCAACACGGTCATCGGGCGCTCTTGTGGAGGCTGGGGGGCTGACACAACCCATGGCTTCTCCATGGCCTTCAGGGCCCCATGGGGGGGTGATCCGTTTCGGCTTCAGCGTTGGGGGCTCAGAACCTCCCGCAGATCAGAAGCTTCCCCATCCGTGAGGCCCCAGTTGGGAAATCCAATCTCCAGGGGAACGATGGCAGGCTGGCGCTGGTTGAAGTAGATCCAGCCCACCACCTCTGGGAAGTTGGGAAGATCCGCCAACGCCTGCCGAAACCAGGCCCGCTTCTCATCCCGTGGCGCGTTGATGCCTACTTCCGCCAGCAGGATGGGCTTCCCATAGCTCCTCACCCAATAGCGCGCCTTCAGCAGCTGATCGAGGGAGAGGTTGCGGCCTGGGGGCACCAAGCCACCATTCCATTCCGGGGTGGCATAGAGGGAGAGGCCCACAACATCAACCACATCCCCTCCTGGCCAAAACGCCGCTGCCTTTTTGAATCCAGCCGGAGACCACACCCAGCGGATCCGATCCAGGCCATTCTTTCGGCTCAAAGCCACCCCATGGCGATAGGCGGCGATGAACGCCTGGGCCTGGGCGGGCGACCAGGGGTACTGGTCCGTGATTTCCATTTCATGCATGAAGCGCACCAGAACAGGCCCAGGGCCCGCCCGTTGGATCTCCTGGAGGGACAGGAGCAGGGGTTCGTCGTAGCGGCCCGCGGCGATGTCCGCCAACAAGGTGCGGTTGGCCTGGCGCTCCCGCTGGGCATAGGTGTGGGGATCCCCCAGCTCCATCAGGGCCCAAGGCCAGGGCTCCAGCGTGATCACCGATTGGCGTCCAGCGGCGCGGTCGGCCGCCAAGGCTGCCCGCAACCGACCCACATGGCCCTGGCCCCAGGGGATGAAGTGGTGGCCAAGATCGGCCGGAACCGATTGCCGCTGCAGAGTCTGATCGTGGTCGTAATAGCCAAAGCAGGGCTGGAATCGACAGCGTCCCTCACTCAGGGGGGCGGCCGCCTGCTGGGGGATCGCGTTGCGGGTCCAGGAGGGGGTAAGGATCTGGGGGAGAGCTTGGCTGAGCCGCAGGGCCGATCCGGTGATTGCCAGCCCCATGCTCACCAGGAAGAGAAGCAATCCCTGGGCAAGGCGCCGCCGCTGGCCCCGGCCCGTTTCCTGATGATGCAGCCAAAGAATCGCACCAATCACCAGCGTCATCAGGAGGGAGCTGATTAAAGCGAGGAAGTAGTAGCCCCTGGCGTAGACCCTATGGGCCAGAAAAATCACGGCGAGCGAGGAAAGAATCGACACCACCCCATAGGGAAGGAGGGCCCGCAGGGGCAGAGGGGCCTCTTGAAGAGCCCCTTTCGGCGTGACACGGAAATCCAGCTGCTTCCCCAATAGAACGGAAGCAATGCCACTGAGAAGTCCGGCAAAAACAAACGGGATCCGCGAGACCGTAAAGAGGGGGTATTCCCAGGAAAGAATACGGGCATCAGCGGGTCTGAGAATACCGGAGCGATGCAGCAGATAGGCCGGCACCATGTTGCATAGGGAAAGAAGGATGGCGAAAGAAACAAACTGGAGATAATTCATCCGCAGCAGCGGCGTGTCGAAGACAAGACAAAGAACGGGGATCAGAAAGCCGATGATGGCAGCAGAGCTGAAGAGCGCATACCAGAGCTCTGCGAATAAAAACTAAAACTTCTTTCGCGCCGAAAGGGAGACAAAACTTGCCGGCAGCAGCTGCAACAGAATCATGATCAGGCTTCTCGACCATTGAAACTCCTGCGTCATGCCGTCGAGAAAGGTGGCGGGCCCATCGCCATGGGCAATGGCATCCGGCTGGAACACCCCGCACCATCCCTTGGCGTTCATCAACAGGGTGGTGGAGTGGTCCTCAGCCAGCTCGGGGCCTAGCCCGCCGATTTCCCTCAAGGCAGCGGTGCGCACGGCGTAGTGACTGCCGATGCAGAGGGGCGCCCAACCCTTGTTGTACCCGCACTGGAGCGGCCCATGCAACGTGGCCTCCGCATAGAGGCGCCCCCGAGCGGTCCAGCTGGCGGGGGCATTCGCATCACAGATGCTCGGGGCTGCCACGTAGCCCACAGCCGGATCCACAAAAGGTTTGGCGATCTGGCGGAGGTAATCCGGCGCTGGAACGTGGTCCGCATCCAGCTGGGCGACGATGTCGTAGCGGTCGTATCCGTAGTGGTCGTAGAAGAAGGCCAGGTTGCCCTCTTTGCAGCGCGTGCGCCGCGGCCAAGTGGATCGGTGGTAGTCAGCCACCCCCTGCCGGGACGACACCTGCACCCCATGGCTTTGGCACCAGTGCCGCGTCTCCTCGCTGGGGGCTTCATCGGCCAACCAGGTGTCGTGGGGGATGTCTTGGGCCAACATGGCCTCCAGGGTGTGGCGCACCAACTCCCAAGGCTCCGAAGGTGCTTTGGTCACCACCATCGCGAGCCTCCAGCGGGGATCGGGCTGAATCGCCGGATCCACCACCCGCATGCGCAGGAGAAAAAAATAGAAATATCCCGGCATCAGCACTTCAAAGAGGCTGATCGCCGTACCCATCATGGTGCCAAGGGCATTGATGTGATGGTCCGGCTGAGCCCACCAGAGAAGAAACAACACAAGGCAAACGGCCCAGGGCACCAGGCTCAACTGAATCAGCCGCCGCTGCCCCTGGGGGAGCAGGGGCACCCAGAAGGAAGAGGGCTGGCGAGGGACAGAAGCCGAAACCGATGCAACGAGAGTAGCCATTGCTTGCTAATTCATTAGCACTTTATTCCCAGATAGAGACCAACCAGGGAATGGGTAGAGTTCGGATTCCGCGACGAGACGACTCAGGCCTTTTTTGCTAAAATGAAGATCACTGCAGCTGTTGCCAGACGCTGCTTTTGACGCATCTCGTTCTTCCCGACCCCGTCCATTCCGATCCAGTCAGGATCTCATCTTTGCGGCCATCTCCAAGTCCAACAATCAGCCAGTCAGAGGTCATCTAGACGGCATTAATGTATAAAGCACTACAGCGATGATCCACCCCTCTCCGATCTAAAGGGATGGGTAAGGCGCTCTGGAGTCGGCTCTCCAGATCAGCGGCAGCGCTGACGCAAGGCCTGCAGCAAGCGAGGTACGGCATCAGGCTGGCCCTGAATCCCAAACGCCTCCGCCTCCACCACCCGATTGGTGGGGTAGTGATGGAAGAGGATCGCCTGGATGCCCCGCT
>JBIIJA010000070.1:0-8455 GCA_044234195.1 Cyanobium sp.
CCCCACTTCCTTCAAAGCGACGGGCCAGCTCCGTAGCGGGCAGGGCGCTGGTCTCCAGCCAGCCGCGAGTGGCCACCAGTCCCTCCCTGGCATCGATCCCCACCACAATCCGACCCGGGTGCTTCTCGGCCAAGCGGCAGACCAGATCGGGCTCTTCCACCGCCAAGGTCCCCAGAATCACCCGATCCAAGCCCAACTCCAGCAGTTGCTCGGCCCGCTCAGGGGTTCTCACCCCTCCGCCAAGCTGCACGGGAATGGAGAGCGCAGCGGTGATCGAGCGCACAGCCCCATCGTTGACAGGCTCGCCACGCCGCGCCCCATCCAAGTCCACCAGATGCAGACGTTGGGCACCCTGCCGCTGCCATTCCAAGGCCTGGGCAATGGGATTCTCGGAGAAGGTGGTGACCTGGCGGTAGTCGCCCTGATGCAACCGCACACAGCGGCCCTCCAGCAGATCAATCGCAGGAATGACGTCCATGGCTCCTTGCCACTGGTGTCATCATCCCCCGAGCCGCACATTAGGGGGCGCTTCGGGCCTGTTGATGGAGCTTCCCCCTCTGCCTCCCAACCCCCTTCTCCAGGTGGAGCGGGCCATTGCGCCGATTGGCTTCCCCGACCCCGCCCTGGAGCGGATGCTGCGCTCCCATCTGTTCCCTCCAGGCTCCAACCCTGAAACCTGCCGACAACTCGGGGGGTGGCGCTACGTCTACAACCGGGTGGATCTCAACGGCGACCGGACTCCGGAAACGCTGGTGGCCCTGCTCTCTGGCCAAGGCTGCGGGAAGGGAGGGTGCCCTGTGCTCCTCTTCCAGAATTTTGGATCCAGCCTCTCGCTCTTGCAGAGGATCCAGGGATTCCACACCACGTTGGTGGTTGGAGAGGGGCGCACCCAGGGCTGGCACGACCTCATCTTTCCCCCACGCAGGGTTGCCGAACCAGAACCAGCGAAGCGATTGAGTCACGATGGGGGGCGTTATCCCGACCGTCCGCTGGCCGGCGGCGCTGGAGAGCTCAGCCTCCCCACAAAGGGAGTGGCCGCCTTGGTGCTCAAGGAGAGCCCCTACCTGGTGCAGGGCTATCCCCTCAGCTGCCCCGTCCAGAGAGGGACTCAGCGAAAGAGCGTGTTCAGCAAGGTGCCAATGGCTCGGCCCACCTCTTCGTTCTTGCTGGTGCCTGAAGGGGAGCCACTATCGCGACCTGCCGTCTGAGTGGCCACCAAACTCATGTCTGCCCAACGAAAGATCCCTGTGGCGCCTTGGCTGGCGTAGGTGACTGGCCATGTGGAGCCAAAGTCGTCGGCAATGGTGACCTCACCCCCGCGATTGGTGAACACATAGGTTGTGCCATTGTTCAAACGAACCCGATAGCGGGTCTGCCCGTCGTCCTTCGTGATCTGGCGCAGGTCGCAGCGGCCCTCGAAAACAGCGCGGCTGCCACGGCTGAGGCTGCACAGCCCCGTATCTTTCGCAGAATTACTGGAGGTCCACCCCCCGCCAGTGGATCCCGACCCTGAAGAGATGGACTCTGAGCGGGTAAAGAGTTGGCGAGTGAGCCGCTGAGACACATTGCGTTTGCTCCAGCCATCTTCCCAGCAGGTGCGCGCCGGCACGCTGCAGACGGTGCCATTGCTGAGCCGAAACTCGCTTGGAGCCGGATTGTTGGCGAGATAGGCGTCGAGCTGGGCTGCGGCCTTCCGGCCGAGAAAGCGCCCGGTTAAGGGAAGCGACACTCCCCGGCTGTCGTAGCAGACGCCCGTGCCCCGCAACCCCTGGGCATCGCAGAGGACACCCGCAGCTGGAGACTGCACAGATTGGGCCTGTGCTGACCCAGGAGAGAGGGCCGCGGCCGCCAGAGCCCCGCCCAAGAGCCCAGCCAAGAGGGCAGGCCTTCCCAGGGCGGGCCGGAACAAAGTTGCAGGGAGGATGGGGGAGCGAGAGGGAACCATCACAACGGGCAGGGCTCACAACCAAAACTAGCCCTGGGTCAGCGGTCAGCCGCTTGAATGGCGCCAACCTGCAACGACGGTGGCCATGCGGATCCTGGTAATGGGGGGAACACGCTTCGTGGGAAGGCCTCTAGTGGCCGCTCTCGTGGAAGCGGGGCATGGGGTGACCCTTTTCACGAGGGGGCGCCAGCCCGTACCCGAGGGTGTGCGCCACCTCAAGGGCGACCGCAGCCTGGAGAGCGACCTGGCGCAGCTGTCTGGTGAGCCATTTGATGTGATCGTCGATAGTTCCGGCCGCAACCTGGCAGACACCCAACGGGTTGTGGCCCAAACCGGCGCACCCCGCCATCGGCTGGTGTACGTCAGTTCGGCAGGGGTGTATGCCGACAGTGAATTTTGGCCCCTGGATGAGGACGCAGCCCTGGATCCCGCCAGCCGCCACGCCGGCAAGGCGGAAACGGAAGCCTGGTTGCGAGCGGAGGGGATTCCATTCACGAGTTTCCGCCCCACTTACATTATTGGACCGGGGAACTACAACCCCATTGAGCGCTGGTTTTTCGATCGGCTTCTGCACAACCAGCCCGTCCCCTTGCCAGGTGATGGCCGGCTCATCACCCAGCTGGGGGACGTTAGGGATTTGGCGACGGCCATGGTCCGCTGCCTTGAGGTGGAGGCCGCCTGCAATCGCATCTACAACTGCTCCGGTCGTCAGGGGGTGACGCTGCGGGGCCTCGTGGCGGCAGCGGCGCTGGCCTGCGGCAAAGATCCGGCCACGGTGGAGGTTCGCAGCTTTGATCCCGCTGGGCTGGAGTCGAAGGCACGCAAGGCGTTCCCGCTGCGGCTATCCCATTTCCTCACCGATACCCACCGGCTGCAGCGGGAACTGGCCTGGGAGCCCAGCTTCGACCTGGCCGCCAGCCTGGCCGACAGCTACCGGTTGGATTATGCCCAGATGCCACAGAACACCCCTGATTTCAGTGCGGATGCTGCCCTCTTCTCGATGGAGGTGGCCACCTAATCGGGAACGGCAGACCTGGACATCGGGGAGGAGACCTGCCTCAGATCTGCAGGAGATGACGAAAGATCCATCGGAGAAAGTGCACTGTTTATTTGGCCAGCTCTGAAGCGGGCCTTCATAATGAGCACGCCGGATTAGAAGTGTCACTCACATGGAGACCACAACAACAAAAACAAAGATCAGTCCCAGCAAAATGGCTGATTTTCTCCAGTGGGTGGGCTACGCGCTCATCCTTGTATTTCTCGCTCAGGTGATCTCCGCCCTCTTCCCCATTGCCCTTCTCCAGGCCCAGTGGATCGTGCGGGCGAGCGGGGCGCTGCGGGCCACGGCCAGCTTGCCGCTGTTTGGAACCGTGTTGATTTTGCTCGCCAACATGATTGATGGCACGGTGATGCCCTCATCCCGCCAGATCGGTTCATTCCGCCGAATTGCCACCATCGCTGCCCTGGGTTTCCTTCTGCTGATCCCTCTGCAGTCGTTTGCCTCGGTGCGAAGCATCAACAGCCAGGCGCAAGAGCGGCAGGCCGAAGTGAACCGCGTGATCGAAGCAGCCAACCAGCTGCAAAAGGCCACAACGGAGAGCCAGCTCCGTGATGCCATTCGGGCTATCCCTGGCGGCGAACAATTGGCCGATCGTCCGCTGGGAGCAGATGTGCAAACCATCAAAACAGCCCTGCTGCGCAGGATCCAACCCTCGGTCAAACGGGCTGAGAATCAACTCCAAGAGATCAAAAGCCAAGCCTTACGAAACCTTTATATCCCTCTGTTTCGCGACGCCCTGACCAACCTGGCTTATGCCATTGGTTTTGGCGGAATGGGATACAACGCCATCGGCAAACCCACCCCCCTGCGCAGGCTGCTGAAGCCCCGCAACCCTGAACTCCTCAAGGAAATCAGCGGGACTTGGCCCGGTTTGCCCAGAATGCCTAAATGAGCCACCCCAGGCGCCGGGCGGATGGAAACCTTCTGCCAACTGTTTCGGTCCCTGGATCAAACCCCCGCCACGGAGGCCAAGGTGGCTTCCCTAGTGGCCTACTTCCAAAGCAGCGCGCCTGCCGATCGGGCTTGGGCTCTCCATGTGCTCCTCGGACGACAAAAACGCCGGCTGATCACGGGACGACGCTTGAGGGAGATCTGCCTGGAGGGCACCCCCTGGCCCCCTTGGCTCTTCGACGAGTGCCACAAACAGGTGGGGGATTCCGCTGAAACCATCAGCCTTCTTTGGACCAGCCCTTCATCAGCCTCCCCCAGCTCGGCTGGTTCCCTTCAGGAGTGGATGGAGTGTCGTCTTCCTGCGCTCGCCGCTCTGCGGGGGGAGGCCCAGTCCAAAGCTGTGCGGGACTGTTGGGCCCCTTTGACCCGAGAGCAACTTCTTATTGTGAACAAATTGCTCACCGGTGGCCTGCGGGTTGGGGTGAGCGAAGGGCTGGTGATCCGTGCCCTCGCCCGCCTCAGCGGCCTGGAGGAGGCCACCTTGAAGCATCGGCTGATGGGGGGCTTCCTTCCCACCCCTGAAGCCTGGGACGCCCTCATCGCTCCTGCAGAAGCGGGCACCATTCCCCTCAGCCGCCCCTACCCCTTCTTTCTGGCCTCCCCCCTTGATGGGGCCATCCTTGAGACCACTCCGGCGAGCCAATGGCAGGTGGAGTGGAAATACGATGGGATCCGTTGCCAGCTCATCCATCGCCAGGGGGAGGTGTTTCTCTGGAGCCGCGGGGAAGATCTCATCAACGCCAGCTTTCCCGATCTCACCGCCGCCGCCGCCCAGCTCCCGGAGAGCGTGGTGCTGGATGGGGAAGTGGTGATTTGGCCCTTGGCGGAGCCCCATCCGCGCCCATTTGGTGCGCTCCAGCGCCGTCTGGGCCGGCTGGCCCCTGGGCGGGCCCTGCTTCAGGAGGCTCCGGCGAGCTTTGTGATCTACGACCTCTTGGAGCAGGCCGAAGAGGATCGACGCACGTGGCCCCTTCAACAGCGTCGCCTCCTGATCGAGGGCCTGCACCGCAGAGGCCTTCCGCCTTCCCTGCGGTTGGCCCCGGTGTTGCCCCTCGCCCACTGGCACGAGCTCGACCGCCTGCGGGAGGGCGCGCGCCAGGCCGGCGCGGAAGGGTTGATGCTGAAGCACCGAACCTCCCCTTATCTCAGCGGACGCCGTCGGGGCCACTGGTGGAAACACAAGCAGGAGCCCTACCGGCTGGATGGGGTGTTGCTCTATGCGCAAGCGGGCAGTGGCCGCCGCGCCAACCTGTATACCGATTACACCTTTGGGCTTTGGGATCGGCCCTGGGGACTGACGGTCAGCGAGCCAGCGCCCCGCCTGGTGACCTTCGCCAAGGCCTATTCCGGGCTGGATGACAAGGAGATCCTTCAGCTGGACCAGTGGATTCGGAAACACACCATCCAACGCTTCGGGCCCGTGAGGGCTGTGGCACCCGAGCTGGTGTTTGAGCTGGCGTTCGAGGGCATCCAGCCCTCCCCTCGCCATCGCAGTGGCTTGGCGGTGCGCTTCCCTCGGATCAGTCGCTGGCGATCCGACAAAGTGGCCCGTGAAGCCGACAGCCTGGAGGAGGCGCTGGCCCTCATGGCCGCGCAGTCGGCCGGGGCTCCAACCCGATAGGGTGCCGGGGATCCCGCTTGCGCGCCAGCTCTCGTGCCAGCTCCAGCGCCATGGTCGATGCTGACACCTCCTGCGCCCAAGTCACCGCCCAGGCGACAGACGCCCGCCTAGCGGAGACACTGGCCCCGATTGAAGCCTGGTTTGCTCAACAGGGCTGGCAGCCCCAGCCCTTTCAACGGCAATGCTGGCAGGCCTACCTGGAGGGCCGAAGCGGCCTGATCCAGGTCCCAACAGGCTCGGGCAAAACCTACGCCGCCCTCATGGGTCCCTTGGCTGAGCTCGTCGAAGAAGCCCACAGGGGCCAGGGAGAGCCGGAGGGTCTGCGCCTGCTCGTGCTCACCCCCCTGCGCGCCCTCAGCCGGGATCTGCAGCTGGCCATTGAGCTCCCGATCAAAGCCATGGGCTGGCCGCTGCGGGTGGGACTGCGCAATGGCGACACCTCCAGCAGCGAGCGGACCCGCCAGCGGAAGCGCCCCCCCCAGATCCTGATCACCACCCCGGAATCCCTGGCCTTGCTGCTGGCCTCCCCTGAAGCCGAGCGGTTTTTTGCCGCGCTGCAGGGGGTGGTGATCGATGAGTGGCACGAACTCATGGGCAGCAAGCGGGGCAGCCAGACCGAGCTCTGCTTGAGCTGGCTCCACCGCCAACGGCCAACTCTGCGGCGCTGGGCCATCAGCGCCACCATCGGCAATCTCGAAGAGGCGGCCCAAGCGGCCGTGGGGACAGGCAGTCAGCCCGTGACCATCACGGCGGCACTGCAAAGGCCCACGGCCATCCGCAGTCTCCTGCCGGAGTCGATTGATGGGTTTCCTTGGGCAGGGCATCTGGGGTTGCGCATGCACGAAGCGCTTGTGGGGGCCCTGGAGCCCACCACCTCCACCCTGCTCTTCACCAACACTCGCAACCAGGCCGAGCGCTGGCACCAATGCCTGCGCTACACCTGCCCCGAAATGGAGGGTGCCCTGGCCCTGCACCACAGCTCCCTGGATCGCTCCACCCGAGAAGCGGTGGAAGCGGGCGTCAAGAACGGAGAGATCCGCTGGGTGGTGTGCACCAGCTCGCTGGATCTGGGGGTGGATTTCCAGCCGGTGGAGCATGTGGTGCAAATCGGCTCGGCCAAACACTTGGCACGGCTGCTGCAGCGGGCAGGGCGCTCGGCCCATGCGCCAGGCCGCACCAGCCAGGTGCTGTTCATGCCCACCAACGCCCTCGAGCTCATCGAGGTGAGCGCCATGCGCCGGGGCCTGGCGGCCGGGGTGGTGGAACATCGGCCGGCTCCCGTGGCCCCCCTCGATGTGCTGCTGCAGCACCTGGTGACCCTGGCCTGCGGCCCGGGGTTTTCGCCCCAAGAGGAGTTGCGCACCATTCAAACCGCCTGGAGTTTTCGCCACCTGGAGCCCGAGCAGTGGCAGTGGTGCCTCAACTTTCTGGAGCATGGCGGCAACTGTCTGGCGGCCTACCCCCGCTACCGCAAGTTGGAGCGGGAGCCACTGGCAGGTGATCCTCCGAGGGGCTCAGCTGGGGGAGAGCAGGCCTTTCGCTATCGCGTCACCGAGAGGACGATCGCCCGCCTGCACCGGCTCAACATCGGCACGATCACAGCCGATCGCAGCGTCACCGTTCGCTTTGCCCGGGGAGCGGTGATCGGCCATGTGGAGGAGGCCTTCATCGGCCGTCTCAAGCCTGGGGATGTGTTCTTCTTCGCAGGGCGCCAACTCGAATTTCTCCGCCTCAAGGAGATGACGGCCGTGGTGCGCAACACCAGCAAGAAAACCACCGCCGTGCCCGCCTGGGCCGGCGGACAGATGGCCCTCTCCGACCTGCTCAGCCACCATCTCCGGCTGGAGGTGGATCGGTGCAGAGAGGCCCTGACGGACGAACCTGATCGGCCGAAGCTGGATACCCCTGAGTTGGAAGCCCTGGCGCCCCTGCTACAACGGCAGGCCGAGCTATCCAGGATCCCAAGGAGCGATGAGTTTCTCGTGGAAGTCTGTCGCACCCGGGAGGGCAGCCACCTGTATGCCTTTCCCTTCGAGGGGCGTTTCGTGCACGAGGGGCTGGGGTTTCTCTGGGCCTGGCGGATGGCACGCCTCCAGCGGGGCACCCTCACCGTCTCGGTGAACGACTACGGCTTTGAATTGCTGGCTCCGCGGGGCTATCCCTTCGCGGAGCTGGTGCAGAGCGAAGCGACGGCCCTGTTGAGTTCGGACCACCTGGAGAGCGATCTGGAGCAGGCGATCAACCTCTCAGAGCTCTGCCGCAGGCGCTTTCGTGGGATCGCCCAAGTGAGCGGGCTGGTGCACAACGGGTATCCCGGGGCCGGCAAAAGTGGCAGCCAGCTGCAGATCAGTGCAGCGCTGCTGTTTGATGTGTTCCAACGCCACGATCCTGGCAATCTGCTGCTGCAGCAAGCCCACCGCGAAGTGCTCCGCGACCAACTGGAGGTGCATCGCCTGGAAGCCACCCTCCTGCGCCTGCAAAGCTGCCGGCTGGAGTTGGAACAGACGCCCCGCCCCACGCCCCTGGCCTTTCCCCTGCTGGCCGAACGGCTCACCAACCGGATGAGCAATGAATCCCTCCTGGATCGGCTGCAGCGCCTGCGGGCCGAAGCTGAGAAGGCCGAAAGGGCCGACTGAGCGGCCCTGAGGGGAGTGCAGGGGTTAGGGAGCCGCTGACGGGGAGGCCTGTTGGGCGGCCGGCAGGGCGGCGGGGGGAGGATTGGCGGCTTCCAGGAGTTGATGCACCATCACGCCAGAGCCCACCACCGTGGCCCCCGTCACCCCCAGCAAAGCCAGCAAAAGACGACGGCTGGTGCGGGGGAACACCCGGAAGCTGGCCACAATCGCCACAGGCCAAAGGGGCGGAATCGCCCAGGCGG
>JBIIJA010000071.1:0-8352 GCA_044234195.1 Cyanobium sp.
CATCAGGTCGGACCCGCTCACGGTTTTAATCACGCTGCCGGGCAGAGCCCTGGCTCGTGCCAGATGGTCGATGAACAGTGGCATGAGCAGCTGGGTGCTGCAGAAGCGGCCGGTCTCATCCACAGCGGCGATCCGGTCGCCATCCCCGTCGAAGACGATGCCCATGGCGGGATGGCCCGCCGCTGTGGACGTGCGCACCGCAGCAATGAGCTCCTCCACATAGGGAGCCAGCGGTTCTGGGGGATGGCCGCCGAACAGGGGATCCCGATGGGCGCGAATTTCCCGGATCACTCCAGAGGCCACGGCCCCTTCTCCCAGCAGGGCGCTGAGCACACCCGCCGCCGAACCATGCATCGGATCCACAATCACTCTCAGGCCAATCCGTTCCAGGCCCGCCGCCAGGGCGGCAGTGTCCACCTTGGCTCGCAAACCAGCCACATAGGCGCCAAGGGCATCGAACCGCTCGGTGGTCCCAGCGATGGGGACCGTGATCCCCCCAGCGGCGAGGCGACGCTCCACCCGCTGGGTGAAATCCCCCTCCACCGATCCGCCAAAGGGGCCTTTGATCTTTAGTCCCAGCCATTCCGGGGGGTTGTGGCTGGCGGTGATCACCAGAGCCCCAAGGGCACCCCGCTCCACCACCGCCCAGCTGGAGGCGGGAGTGGGGGTGGGCGTGGCCGCCAACAGCGGCACCAAACCCGCCCCACGGACGGCGGCGGCGATCACCTCCGCCAACTCCGGAGCCAGGAAGCGCCGGTCGTAACCCAACACCACCTCCCTGCTCTCGAGGCCATCGGGAGCACTGCTCTCCAACTCCCGGGCCGCGGCGGCCGCCACCGGCAGCAGGCGCTCCACCGTGATGTCCACCCCCAGGATTCCCCGCCACCCATCGGTGCCAAAGACGATCGGGCTGGCCTCAAGAGGCAAGGGAGCGGAGGCCATCAGACAGGGACAGACGCAATCGGCTGGTCGTAGCAGCCTGCCGCCCCCCCTGGGCCCGCTCGGGTGCCGGCCTGGTGGGAGGCCACCCGGCCGCTAGGGTTGAGCCATGAGGCAGCCGTCACGCGACAGTTCCCTGCCGGCTCCACTCACCGATACCCTTCTGCGCAGCTGGTTGCGCTGCCGCCGGCGTGCCTGGCTGGATCGCCACGGCCCGAAGGATCTCCAGCGCTGGAATGCCCATCGTTCCCTGGCTCTGCAGGAGCAGCTGGTCCGCTTTCAGCAACTGCTGCCAGACAAACCCGGCCATGGCGCAGGTGCCTGTGTGGATGGGGCTGCGGCGGTGATGGGCCTGCGGCTCCGGGGCCTGGGCCCCCAGGGCCAACCGCTCGAGGCCCATCCAGCCCTCTTGCAACGGGTGAACACTCCCAGCCGTTGGGGGAGCCATGGCTACCGCCCCGTGCTCGCCCGGCAGGGGCGACGGACCACGCGCGAGCATCGGCTGCTGCTCGCCCTTTGGGCCCGCCTGCTCGCTCACCAGCAACAGGCCCCCGTGCCCCATGGCCTGGTGCTGGCCGGCCAAGGGGGACGCCTCCTCCAAGAACGCCTCACCCTCACCCCCTCCCTGGAGGGGCAATTGGACGACAGCCTGTGGCGCTTGGACGCCGACCTGCAGCGGCCCGAAGCGCCCCCGCTGGTGAACGACCGCAAAAAATGCACCCTCTGCAGCTGGAGACAGCTCTGCGACCAGGACGCCGCCCGAGAAGGCCATCTCAGCGAGGTGAGCGGCGTGGGGAGCAAGCGGCGGGATCTACTGCTGGAGGCGGGGGTGCACACCCTCCACGAGCTGGCCAACGCCGATCCCGAGCGGCTGGCCGCTGCGTTGGAGGTGCACGGGGAACAGCACCGCGACATGGTGCCCCAATTGGTGGCCCAAGCCCAAGTGCAGGCCCGTGGCCAACCCCAGCGACTGCTGGAGGGGCACGGCCTCAGCGAGCTGGAGACCGCCCCTGGGCTCTTGATCTATGACATCGAATCCGATCCCGATACCGCCGAACACTTTCTGCACGGATTTCTGATCCTGCCCCGGTCCCCGGATGGGAGCTGGCCTGAGTCCCCCAGCGACACCCGCTCGAGGCTCCGCTACCGGCCCCTGTTGGCCTTGGCGGAGCATGGGGAGTCGCGGCTCTGGCAACGGCTGGCCTGTCTGCTGGCCCGCTATCCCGAATGGCCGGTGCTGCACTACGGAGAAACCGAAAAGATCCAGCTCTTGCGGCTGGCGGAGCGCCAAGGGGTGAGCCAGGCCGATCGGGCCGCCCTGCAACGGCGCCTGGTGGATGTGCACCTGCGCCTGCGGCAACACTGGCTCCTGCCCGTGAACAGTTACGGCCTCAAGGCGGTGGCCAGCTGGCTGGGATTCAGCTGGAGCCAGCCAGGAGCCGATGGAGCTCGCTGCCTCCTCTGGTGGCGACTCTGGCGCCAGTGGCACGCACCCTCCCCGTCGGGGCCGGCCGGGGAGGGCGGCGGCTCCAGCCTTCAAGGCCGCCAAACGTTGGCGCGGATCTTCTGCTACAACCGCGACGACGGGCTGGCCACCTGGGCCGTGGCCCATTGGCTCCTTGGGGCCTCAGGCTCCACTCCGCCGCCCGGCCCCTGAGGGCACCGGGGCAGGGGGATCCTGAAAGCCCGCAGGCCGAGAGAGCCGCAACGGCACCGCCAACTCCCCCGCCTGGGCCAAAAGTGTGGGGTTGGCCAACGCTTGACGACGCACCATGGCCAAGCCCACCTGGGAGCCATCGGCCAGGGTGAGGCAGGAGGTGATCTGCCCCGCCCGCTCTCCCTCGGAGGTTTGTAGCGGCGTGCCTGGCTCCAGGGTGCCGGCCATCGCCGGGTTGGGGAGCGCCTGCCAGCGGCGCAGCTGTTGCTTCACGCCATCACTGCTCGCCAGCTTGGCCAGGGTTTCCTGGCCCACGTAGCAGCCCTTGTTGAGGCTCACCCGATCGGCCAGCCCAAGCTCAAAGGGATTAAAGGCATCGTTGACCTCCTGGGGCCAGGCAGGCTCCCCCTGCTGCAGCCGCCAGAGCTCCTCCTCGCTGGCGCCCAAGGATGGGAGCGAGGCGAGGGCCGCTGGGAGGGGCGTCTCGGCCAGCAGGAGCAGATCACTCCCCAGCCACCACCCGCCACCCCCCTCCAGGGGGCGCCAGGTGCCAGGGGTGGAGGGCGCCTGGCCCATCACCCGCAGCCAGCGCCCCGTGCGCAGAGGGCCCAACTCCACCTGATCGGCCGGGAAGAGCACCCGGTCGAAGGCTGCCCGCACAGCGGGGCCATCCCCGGCGGTGACCGCCAACCAGGCGCCATCGTCCACCACGATCACCTCCGCCAGCCCCCGCAGCCGGGCGGTGGGGGTGAGGCAACAGGTGGATCGCCACTCGCCCGGGCGAACCTCTTGAAGAGTCTGGCTGGTCTGCCCGTGGAGCACCCGCAGGCTGTCTGGGCCTGTGAAACGCAGCAGGGCCACGGGGGCATCCAGACGGCTCGGCACTGGCGGAGCCCAGGCCCATGGGGAAGGATCAGCGGCGGTCATGGGGCGGAGAGCGTCGGGGGTTGAAGGGAAGCGGAGGCGGCGGCCACCTCATCCAGCAGGAAGAGGCTCCGCAGCTCTAGCCCGGCCTCGGTCAGGGCGGCCTCACCCCCCTCCTGCCTGTCCACGATGGCCACCACCCGCCGCACCTGGTAGCCGGCCTGCCTGAGCTGGTGCACCGCCTTGAGGGCTGATCCTCCCGAAGTCACCACGTCCTCCAGCACCGTCAGGAGGGCACCGTCGGCGGGGAGGGGTCCCTCCAACCAGGCGCCGGTGCCATGGCCCTTGGCTTCCTTCCGCACAATCAGCGCATCCAAGGGCCGCCCAGCCAGGGCGGCTTGCAAGGCCACCGCGCTCACCAGGGGATCGGCCCCCAGGGTGAGGCCGGCCACCGCGGCGGCGGCGGGCTCCACCAAGGGCAACAACAGGCGGCCGAGGAGAGCCAGACCCTCCCCACTGAGGCTGACGGGCTTGCAATTCACGTAATGGTCGCTGGTGCGGCCCGAGGCCAGGGTGAATTGCCCGTGGCGATAGGCCCGACCCGCCAGGAGGGACAGGAGCCTGCTCCGTTGCTCTTCTGAGCTTTCAGGCAGGGGAGGCAGCGGGGGGGAGGGCATGGGCCAACGCGCGGTGCTGGTGCAATGCTGCTGCACGGGCTAGGGTCTGCAAACGTTTCCTGTGGGCCCCACGGAACGCCAGTCCGTTCAGCGAGTCAAGTGATGGTCGTGCTCCGCTCCCCCGTGTTCCAGTGGCATCGGGCCAAGGATGGCCTTCCGCGCCTAGGGGCTGGGGCTTTTCGCCTGGGGGGCGTCGCCTTGGCTCTGATCACCGCCAACATCCTCCCGTTGGCCGCCCAGGCTGGGCCAGTGCTTTGCACCACCACCCTCGAAGCGCCACTCATCCGCAACGGTCAACCTCTTTCTTCCCAGGCTGGCCCCACGGAAGTCACCCGCTGCGGGGTGGTGGGCACGGTGCCCGAATTGGTGGATCAGCGCTATTTCAGCTACCGCGCACCCTTTGCCCGGGGGGTGGGCATCACACACCAGATCACGGATTTTTTGGGGCTGGCCATGGGTGGGGGAGATGGCACCAAACTGATGGGTTTGGGCTTTCCTGATCAAGCGATCATCTGGGATGGCAGCGCCATCGAGAACACCACCTCTTTCCTGATGGATCAGCAGGTGCATCTGGTGCCCCGCCGCACGGCCGACCTGCCCACCCCCTACACCACCAACGTGAGGGGTGGAGGCCGGGCGGCAGGGGAAGACGGGGCGTCAGGCCCCCTGGCCTATCCTGCCAACAACTTCGATCCGCGCTGAACGGCTACGGGGGTCTAGCAATCTGGTGAATGCAGCGAACTCATAATTCGCCTTAGCCGAGTTCGATCCTCGGGACCCCCATCACCAAAAAAACACCCTGTCGCGATGGGGTGCCTGGGGGCGTAGCAGATGACTGCGTTGACACGATCAACTACCATCTCAACGAGAGAACAAGTTTGCCCAGCAAGAACAAACACAAGTAGTGATTTACATCTCAAGAGAAGGTTGCGAATCGCCGTGCTGACTTTCCCTTGATTCTCGCGCAAAACCTCCAGCCTGCCCCCCAGCGTGGTCCTCCAAAAGGGCACCACCCTGGTCGCCAACCTTTCGCGGAGCCAAGGTGGCTTTTTCAGGCAATTGGAGTTTCGATTCCAGCCCCGCCGTCCCTCTGGCGCCGTGGCGGCAGCCTTGAGGGCCACGGGCACTGACAACGCCAACGCCCTGCAGAGCGCCACGGTGTTTGATCAGGCGTTCCGCCGCCTCGCCGACACCCACGACAGGTTTTTCTTCCCGGGATCCTTCGGAAGCCAAATCGGCTCCACCGGCTTCACCACAGGCCAAGCCTTCGCCGCCGGGCACACTCCTGGCTTTGTGCAGGTGCAGGCCTCGCTTCTGGCTCTCACCACCCCCGCGCAGTTGCGAACAGCGGTGCAAGCCATCGGCCCCGAAAACTATGCCGCCTTCCAATCGGTAGCCCTGAATGCCCTACACCTGCAACGTGAAGCTATTCTCTCTCAGGCAAATACCTGCCCACAAAATGGTTGGGTCGTCAACGATCGCGAGCCCAACAAGCCGGCCCGACAACCCCTCTGTGTGTTTGCCACTGGAGGCAACACCACAGCCAGGGCCAACTACCAGATTTTTGATCACGGTGATCAATTCAGCTATGGCGGAGGAGTGAAATATAGTTTTTAGCGTGTCATCTTTTGGGGGGCAGGTCTAGCGCTCTCACCCGGCTGGCACCATATCGCCGCCTCAAGGGGCTAAGGGTGGCTCCTGGCTACCTGCCGCCCCACCCACCCCCTAGATGCTGAACGCCCACGGGGGTTTAGCAATCTGGTGAATTGTCAGGACCGTGTTGGTGTTGGGATGGGCTCCGCCAAGAGACCTCGCCGCTGAAGAGGCGCAAGCTTGCCAAAGCGCAAGCCGTGATCCGTTTCTTCCAGGGTGCCGTTGGCACGGAGTTTGTTGATCAAGGTGGAGGCTGTCCCCCTGGAAAGGCCAGCGATCACAGCAATCTCCTGCTGGGGGATGGCAGGGATGGGTTGGTAGGGGTCATCCTCTGGCCCGTTGAGCCGCGCCAGCTCTAACAAGGTGGCCAGCAACCGGGTCATGGCGTCATCATTCATGAGCATCAACCGCTCGCCTAGGGAGCAGAGCCGCTGAGCCTGCAACGAGGCGATGCCCCGCACGAACATGGGGCTGCCCTCAAAGGCCTCCCCGACAACCCCATGCCGCAGTTTCAACAACGTTGTGGGAGTGAGAGACACCACATCCGCAGTGCGTAGCGGCTTCGACGAAAGCATGGCCAAATCACCAATCAAAGCCCCAGGACCCATTAAGGCAATAACAATTTCATCACCCTGAAGATTCAATTTTCGCGCCTTGAGGATGCCGCTTTCGACGAGATAAACATCTTGCCCATAGTCGGAGTCGAAAAGCAGTTGATGCTTGGCAGGAAGGTTAATCAGACGGTGATATTCGAGCAGAAGCCGCCTCAGATCACCATCCATTTCATGAAGAATTCGGTAGTGGGTTACCATGAAAAAAATCTCAGACAGGGCAACCCTAAAACCAAGAGGCAGCAGCTTATCCAGCCTTACGGGAGTCAGCATGAGGGCCTGCCGAAGGGCTAGAGCCTTCCCGCAGGAGCGGGGGCTCAGCCCGAAATCTCCATCGGCTGGGAGCTATGGCTCTGTACCCTCAACCCCGTGCTGTTTGATCCGGTTGCGAAGCTTCCGACTGAATCCGAAGGCGGCACTTGCACCGAGGAACGGAAGAGGTCCAGGAGTGGGGGTAACGCTAGAGAATTGGACTGGTTGAGCCGGATTAAAGGGACCAGTCGTTGGTGGGAATTTATTAGGCAACACATCCGAGGTGACCGTCAATGAAGCGACGAAATCCATGACACTGATGCTAGAACCAGAAAAAATCAGTTGGGTAAGTGCAGGTTCGCATCTTGGCATTGGCACAGGCAGGGGGCCGGGATGAGGAAGAAAGATGATCCCACCATCGTCCTGAGTAATTTCTCCAGGGCTTCCTGTAAAAATCCCCGCAAAACCATTCGTCTCAGGATGCATGTCACACCAAGGCCGTACCCCAATGTAATCGGCTTCCGTTATCTGGCCAGACTCAACCTTAAAGCCCGAACCGGAAGCATTGCTCTTTTTTGAAAAAGTCTCACCAGAGAAGGCAAAGGGAATCCCCCCAGGATTGGTCACTGTCACGACACAATTGATTTTGGTAAAGCCTGGGGCTGGTTCGTTGCATGAATTAATGCCTTCATCCAGCCCGTGAATGGTTCCTTGCACATTCCCGAAGGAAAAGGTGAAGTCAAGAGCAAAGCCTGCCTGTGGAGCCAGCAGGCAGCCCGAACCTATGATGCCAATAGTAGTAGCAGCACTCTTCCGGCGGACTCCTCTCAACTTCTTGGAATCTTTGAAGCTTGAAATCAGGGCCATGATTTTCTCCTTTGGAGATGGATAGGAATGATTCGGAGTCAAGTGACCCCGATCGTTTCATCATTCCTCTGTTGTTGTTGGGCAGTTGTCATCTGCAAGATTCCAAGTCCACCTATTTCTGACACTTCTCTGTTATCCAAATGACATCCTGGGTCACTGGTGACACCCCAAAGGAAGCCCAAGTGAAGGCACTACTACTGATGTCTGCTAGCAGCAGGGACCCTGCCGGTGAAGTCAGCACCAGGACCATCTCACGGCAAGAACTACGACCACCTGAATCGGGAGGGCAGCGAGACTGGGGGGGTGTTCACCGGGAAGGTTCAGCTCACTCTCTAGGTTTATAGGAGCTGCAACCTCAAGCAGCCTTAGACTGGTCTGCACGGCGAGACGCTTCTCCTCGCGCGCGCGGGCTGGCACAATCGTCGAGGCGTATAAGCTTCACCACATCATGCCAGGGCAATGGGGCCAACAACCCGTTGGTTCGAGGGAGCCTGGAAGTGGACATCGCAGACAAAGCCGCTCTCTATGCCAGAGCCAACTACCAGCTTTTCACGCCAGCCATGCCCAACTTGGCGATCAAATGACTGCCCACGTCAATGGCATCGTTGTAAAACACATCGCCACTAGAGCTGTTCACGTAGATCCCCAAACGAAGCAGGCGCCAGGGCCTTTCCGACCACGTTGCCTCCGGTGAAGGTCAGCCCCTTGATGCCAGCTGCCCCGGCTCCAACCAAACCATCGTCCAAACGATTGGCCAAAATCAAGGCGTCGTCTTCACTGAGCCCAGAGGAAGCTCCCGGTACTGACGTGACCCTGTAGGCCGTGAAATCGC
>JBIIJA010000072.1:0-8346 GCA_044234195.1 Cyanobium sp.
ATGGGTTTATACCAAACAAATACTGATTGTCATAGTTGTGAATCGCCAAGGCATGATTGATGATCTGGTCGATTTTCCCTTTATCGAGGGAGAGTCTTCCCCATGGCCATACAAAAGAAAAGATAAACATGGCCAAAAGATAAGGTGGAAATATTCGGAACCAACGTTTATTTGCAAACAAAAGCCATCCTTTATCCTTGCTTCTCTTATGACTTAGATGAATACAGAAGCCGCTGACCACGAAAAATATGGCAACTCCGGAACTACCGTAGGTGAATGGATACAATACCAAGAATGATCTGGAGACACCAAAATCTCGATATATACCGCTCCAGCGAAGTTGATCGAAGCCGAATGCCGCATCCAAAGAGTGGAATAAAAATACTGACAGAATCGCGATGCCACGGATTCCATCTAGAAAAGGTAGGTAAGTCTTTTGAGATGGATTCATTTCATTTTTTGCCCAACAAGTTCATTAGCGGGTTCCGTAAACCACATTTGCCCATAACCATCTTTACAAATAGCACACATAGCTCTAAATCACTACCGAGCAGGGCAGTATTTGGTGATGGGCACAGTGAAGCACGAGTGGCTTACTGGTCCGCAAGCCAGCTGTAGCATTAGCTACAGTTATAAAACTCTTTGGGGTTGGAGTAACACCTGAATGATGCGATGACGAAGCTTGCGGGAGAAGCCAAAGGCAGCACAAAGGATGAGACTGGGGCAAGGAGTTTGGGTATATCGATGAGACCAAGATGTGACCGTGGTGGAAACTCAGCGCCGCTGGATCCTTGGAAACTCGCTCCTCGGGCACCCGGGGCGGAACAGCCAGGGGCTGATCTGTAGATCCATGAGCCCCTAGCGCCCTGCCCTGGTCAGTTCCTCCCCGTCTTCGACCACACGGCCTAGACCCAAACCCCCTACAAAGCCGTCCCCGAGCCACCAGGAGAGATGATCAGATCTCCCCCTCCACTCCCTGGTTCCCCGATGCTCAGCGTGCTCCAGACGCTCCGCCACCAACTCCAGGGCGCCATGGAGCGGGCGTTTCCGGAGGCGGCCGCCGCGGCCAGGGCCGCTGGGACGCCCTTTGATCCCCAGCTGGAGGCGGCCAGCAAGCCTGAATTTGGCGACTTTCAGGCCAATGGCGCCCTGCCGTTGGCCAAGCCCCTGGGCCAGGCACCCCGGGCCATCGCCGCGGCCGTGGTGGAGCAACTGGTTGCTGATCCGGCCTTCGGCCCCCTCTGCCTGCCGCCCCAGATCGCCGGGCCGGGGTTCATCAACCTCACGCTGCGCCCCGAAGTGCTGGCCGCTGAAGTGCGGCGCCGGGTGGGCGATCCTCGCCTCGGGGTCCCCACCGCCGCCGCCAGCACTCCTGCGGAGGGCGCTGGGGAAGTGGGCCACCTGGCGCCGGTGATCGTGGATTTCTCCAGCCCCAACATCGCCAAGGAAATGCACGTGGGGCACCTGCGCTCCACGATCATTGGCGACTCCCTGGCGCGGGTGTTGGAGTTTCGCGGCCACCCGGTGCGGCGGCTCAACCATGTGGGCGATTGGGGCACCCAGTTCGGCATGCTCATCACCCACCTCAAGGAGGTGGCGCCCCAGGCCCTGGAGCGGGCTGACGCGGTCAACCTGGGGGATCTGGTGAGCTTCTACCGCCAGGCCAAAGCCCGCTTTGATGCGGATCCCGCCTTTCAGGCCACCTCCCGCGAGGAGGTGGTGAAGCTACAGGGGGGGGATCCCCTCAGCCTCAAGGCCTGGACCCTGCTGTGCGAACAATCCCGACGGGAGTTTCAGCAGATCTACGACCGGCTAGACATCGTGCTCACCGAGCGGGGCGAATCCTTCTACAACCCCTTCCTGCCAGCGGTGGTGGCTGATCTGCGCAGCGCGGGCCTGCTGGTGGAGGATGCCGGCGCGGAATGCGTGTTTCTGGCGAGCGACAAACCGCCGGTGATCGTGCAGAAAAGCGATGGGGGCTTCAACTACGCCACCACCGATCTGGCCGCCATCCGCTACCGCTTTGCCGCCCAGCCAGACGGCGATGGGGCCCGGCGCCTGATCTACGTCACCGACGCCGGCCAGGCCAACCATTTCGCGGCCGTGTTTGAGGTGGCGCGGCGGGCGGGCTGGGTGCCGGAGGGGGGCAGGCTGGAGCACGTGCCCTTTGGCCTGGTGCAGGGGGACGACGGCAAAAAGCTCAAAACCCGCTCTGGCGACACCGTGCGCCTCAAAGACCTGCTGGATGAGGCCGTGCAGCGGGCAGAAGCCGATCTCCGGGCTCGGCTGGCCGAGGAAGGTCGCCAGGAAGAGGAGCCCTTCATCGCCGAGGTGGCCACTGCCGTGGGCCTGGGGGCCGTGAAATACGCCGATCTGGCCACCAACCGGATCACCAACTACCAGTTCAGCTTTGATCGCATGCTGGCCCTGCAGGGCAACACGGCCCCCTACCTTCTCTATGCGGTGGTGCGCCTGGCGGGGATCGTGCGCCGAGGAGGGGAGGCCGCCGCGGCCGAGGCCGTGCCCAACCCCCTTGTGTTCAGCGACCCCCTGGAGTGGGCCCTGGTTCGGGAGTTGCTCAGGTTCGACACGGTGGTCTTGGAAGTAGAGGAAGACCTGCTGCCCAATCGGCTCTGCAGCTACCTCTTTGAGCTAAGCCAGAGCTTCAACCGCTTCTACGACCAGGTGCCGGTGCTCAAGGCGGAAGGGGCCGAGCGGGGATCGAGGCTGGCCCTCTGCCGCCTCTGCGCCGACACTCTGAAGCTCGGGCTAGGCCTGCTGGGCATCCCGACCCTGAGCCGGATGTAGGGGCCCCTCCCGCCATCGCAGCCACCTGAGCGCCGACTAGATTCGCCCTTGCTCAAAACCGAGGTCATGGGCCAAAGCGGCGTTGACGCCTGGAGTGCCGCCCACAGCGCTGCTCTCTATGGCCTAGATCGGTGGGGGGATCCTTACTTCTCGGTGAATGCCCGGGGGCATGTGATGGTGCAGCCCAAGGGGGAGCGGGGTGGTTCGCTGGATCTGGTGGAGCTGGTGAAGGGGCTGCAGGGGCGTGACCTGGCTCTCCCCTTGCTGATCCGCTTCGACGACATCCTGGACGACCGGCTAGAGCGGCTCCATGCGGCCTTCGGACGCGCCATCACCCAATACGGCTACAGCGGCCGCTATCAGGGGGTGTTTCCGGTGAAATGCAACCAGCAGCGCCACGTGGTGGAGCAGCTGATGGAAACTGGCAGGCGCTGGCATTTCGGCCTGGAAGCCGGCAGCAAGGCCGAGCTCCTGATTGCCCTGGCCCTGCTGGAGGATCCGGAGGCTCTGCTGATCTGCAACGGCTACAAAGATCGCCGCTATATCGAAACCGCGATCCTCGCCCGCCGGCTCGGCCGCCAACCCGTGGTGGTGATCGAGCAGGCCGATGAGGTGGGCCGGATCATCGCCGCCAGCCAGGAGCTCGGGGCGGCACCCTTGATCGGCGTGCGGGCCAAGCTCTCGGCCCGCAGCGTGGGCCGCTGGGGCAGCTCGGTGGGGGAGGGGGCGAAATTTGGCCTCTCGATTCCCGATCTGCTCGCCACGGTGGAGGCCCTGCGCCAGGCCGGGCTGCTTGCAGACCTGCGCCTGCTCCATTTCCACATCGGCAGCCAGATCAACGACATCGCCGTGCTCAAGGACGCGCTCCAAGAGGCTGGCCAGATCTATGTGGAGCTGCACCGCCTCGGGGCGCCCATGGGCTTTTTGGATGTGGGGGGCGGCCTGGGCATCGACTACGACGGCAGCCGCACCGCCACCACCGCCTCCACCAACTACTCCCTGCAGAACTACGCCAACGACGTGGTGGCCACGGTGCGGGAGTGCTGTGAGCCCCATGGGGTGGCCGTGCCCACCCTGGTGAGTGAAAGCGGGCGGGCCATTGCCAGCCACTTCAGTGTGCTGGTGTTTGACGTGCTCGGTTGCAGCGAACCTCCTGCTGCCATCAGCGAGCCGGAGGGGGAGGAGCCCCTGATCGTGCGCAACCTGCGCGACACCTTGGCCTTGATCGGCGCGGCGGAAACCTGCGATCCAGCCCACCCAGCCAGCTGTGAACCCCTCCAGGAAGCTTGGAACGACGCCATCAAATTCAAAGAGGATGCCCTCTCCGCCTTTCGGCTGGGCTACCTGGGGCTCAAGGAGCGCGCCCAAGCCGAAGCCCTTTATTGGGCCTGCGGCCTGGAGATCGCCCAACGCCTGGCGGAGATTCCAAGTGGCACTCCCATTCCTGAGGATCTCAGGGGGCTGCAGGCTGCTCTGGCGGGCACCTACTACGCCAATCTTTCGGTGTTTCGCTCCGCTCCAGACACCTGGGCCATCCAGCAGCTCTTTCCCGTGCTGCCCATTCACCGGCTCTCGGAGAGGCCCGATCGGCTAGGGCGCTTCGCCGACCTGACTTGCGATTCTGATGGCAAACTCGCCCGCTTTATCGGTCCTGGGGCGGACAAACCCCTGCTGGAGCTCCATAGCCTCAAGGCCAATGAACCCTATTGGGTGGGGCTGTTTCTGGCGGGGGCCTATCAGGAGGTGATGGGCAACCTACACAACCTCTTCGGCCGCACCAATGCGGTGCATATCCGCCTCACGGATGGGGGCGGCTACCGGGTGGAGCACGTGGTGCGGGGGGACACGAACGCGGAAGTGCTGCAGGCCATGGAACATGATCCCCAAACCCTCAAGGAACACCTGCGGCAAGCCAGCGAGGAGGCCATCGCCGCTGGCCGGCTTTCCATTCAGGGAGCCCGCAGGCTGATGCAGCATCTGGAAACCAGCCTGGGCCAAACCACCTACCTGGAGGGTGAGGGCACCCTGGAGGCCTGAGGCCAGGGTCAGAGCACCACCGGCCCCTCGGGGGTGGCCACCAATCGCATCTCAACCCGAAAGCCCCCATCACTCCTGCTCAGGGTGAGTCTGCCTTGATGATCCCGGCAAAACCGCTCCACAATGGCCAGGCCCAGACCCCTGTGGCGACTCCGTTGGCGGTCGTGGGCGGGGCTCTGCTGGGGCATCGTCAGCAGGGTGGCAGAGCCCACCCCTAGACCTTGATCCTTCACCTGGAGCATCAGCGTGGATTTGATGGCCCAGGCCATGATCTCCACGGGGGGCTGCCCATGGTCGAGGGCATTGTCGATGAGGTTTCTCAGGGCCCGCTCCAAACCAGCCCCATCCAGCCGCACCAGCAACCGCGGGATGCGTAGCTGGATCGGCTGGCGCACGTAGCTGGCCACCACCCGAGCACAGAAGTCGTCGAGGGCGAGTTGCTGGACAGAACAGCTGGGCTGATCTCTCTCCGCCAGCAAACCCAATTGCTCCGTGATTCCCCTCAGCTGATGCAGATCGCTGGTGATGGCCTGGAGGGCTTCCTGCTGGGAGGGATCGAGGGGATCGCTCAGGAGATCCAACTGCAAGCCAATGCGAGTTTGGGGACCGGCCAAATCATGCACAATGCCCCGCAGGAGTTGCCGCCTCTCGGCAGCAACATTGTTGAGGCGCTCCAGGAGCCGGTTGATGCGAAGGCTCAACATCCGCAGGGGAGCGATGCCTTGTTCGGGTAAGAGGGGAAGGGGCGCAGGCAACCCATCGGGCAATTGTTTCAACACCTGGGTGAAGGGATCTTCCACCCAACGCTTGAGAAACACCACGGTGCCCATGGCCAACCCCAACAACAGAGCCCCGCCCCGCAACAGAGGTAAAAACCACACACTGCTGCTGCTCAGGCGTTCGGGCTGATACAGCCAAAGCGGAGGCGTTTGGGGAACGTTCAAACGCACCCACGTCCCCCCCCATGACTCCACAAACGGTGGCTGGTCGCGTTGCAGCTGGCGATAGACGCCATAGCGCTGCAGCATCAGCTGCTGCACCTTGCGATCAAAGGACTCCATGGGATGGGGCTTCCCTTCGGGTCCTTGCCAAGCGTGGCGCACAATCACGCCCGCAGGCAGCTGGCTCGGGGTGATCTCATGCAGGGCCAGTTCCACCAAACGGACACTGCGGGACGTGCGCAGGGCTGTTTCGGCCACCAATTTGGGCTCCAAGAAGGTGCTCAGAGCAATCCAGAGGACCGCATACGAAAGACCACAGCCCCCAAGGAGGCAGAGAAGCAGCTGACACCAGTCCGCCTTGTCAAGCCTGGGAGTGGTCTGGCTCGACATCATGAAGGAGCTTGACATCCGCCACCAGCTTGTAGCCCTGGCCCCGCACCGGGAGGACCAGATCGGCTCCAGTCAGGTCGCGCACCAACCGGCGCAGCCGGGAGAGACGCACATCAATGGTGCGGCTCTCGCCCGGGGCGACCAGGCTGCCGGTGGCCTGCAGCAGATGGTCGCGACTGAGCACCACCCCAGGATGACGGCAAAAGGCCAACAACAGGGCACCATCGCCACGGCTGAGGCGGTGCCAGTCCCCCGAGGGAGAGCGAAGCCGGTGTTGGCGGCCCGCCTCAAAATGCAAGGACCCCAACTGAAAATGTCCGCTGTAATGGGAGGGGGGAAGAAAAGAGCCAAAATCAGTTCGCAGGGGGCGGAGCAAACGCTCGATTCTTAGCTGCAGTTCGCGGAACTGAAAAGGCTTGGAGAGATAGTCATCAGCTCCGGCCTCTAATCCGGCAATGCGATCGTTGGGGGCAGCCAAAGCTGAGAGAATCACCACAGGAAAGGATTTGCCGTTCTGCCGCAAAATCGCCAGAACATCGAGTCCATGCTTGCCCGGCAAAAGTTGATCCAACACCAAGAGATCAGGCTGCCCGGTTTGACACTCAAGGAGTAATGACCTGGGGTGATGATAGGAGTGAATCTGCCAACCCACCTTTTCGCCTTGACGGGCTAGCAGGGAACACATCGCCTGGTCGTCGTCAAGAATCCATATGTTCACGTGCTTATGAGAGCCCAAATCTGGAACCATGGCCTTAAAGATTGTGAACTCGAGATTGGGACTTGGGAGCCATCTAGCTGACTTGTGGGGAAAAAATATCTAGAAAAATCAGCGTTTTTTGATGTACTTTTCTCTAATTTATCACCCTCGGCGCGTAGCTGGCAAGGCGGCGCCCCCTCAGGCCTCAACCGCGGCCCTGGGATCCAGTCTCGCCCAGCGCAACTCTGAGCTGCCTTTTCGCTTCGGCCAGGGCCCCATCCAGCGCCGCTCCGTCGCGCCCCCCCGCCTGGGCGAGGTTGGGCCGGCCGCCGCCGCCACCCCCACAGGCTTTGGCCACCTCGCCAATGAACGGGCCCGCTTTGGGCCCCGCGGCGATCACCGCCTTGCCAAAGGCCGCCACCAGGATCACCTTGCCAAGGTCCGCTGGATCGGGCAAGCCGCCCAACACCACGGCCGCCCCGTCGCCCAGCTGGTCGGCCAGGCCCTGGGCGGCCCCCTGCAGTCCAGCCCCATCGACGCCATCCAGGCGTGCCACCAACAGCTGAAAGGGGCCAGCGCCATCGGTCGGCACCAGGGCTTCGGCCCGGACAGCCAAGCTTGTCGCCTTTGCCACGGCCAGCTCGCCCCGCGCCGCGGCCAGGGCCTTCTGGGCAGTCCTGAGCTCCTCCTGGAGCGCGGCCACCCGCTCCACAATCTCCGCAGGCTGGGCTTTGAACCGCTCGGCAAGGGCGCGCACCACGGCGTCCCGTTCGTTGAGGTAGGCCAGCACCGCGGGGCCTGCCACGGCCTCGATGCGCCGGATGCCAGCCGCCACGCCGCTCTCCGCAACGATCTTCAACAGGCCGATCTCCGCGGTGTTGGCCACATGGGTGCCCCCGCAGAGTTCCATCGACACCCCCGGCACATCCACCACCCGCACCACATCCGCATATTTCTCGCCAAACATCGCCACCGCCCCAGCGGCCTTGGCCTTTTCGAGAGCCATCTCGCGCACCTCCAGGGCGTGGGCGTCGGCGATCCAGCCGTTGATCAGGGCCTCCACCTGCTGCACTTCCTCCGCCGTCACGGCCCTGGGGCAATGGAAGTCGAAGCGGAGCCGGTCGAAGTCGACCAGGGATCCGGCCTGGCTGATGGCGGGATCCACAACCTGCTTGAGAGCCGCCTGCAGGAGATGGGTGGCGGTGTGGTGCGCCTGGGCCCGACGCCGGCAGGTGCGATCCACCTGGGCGGTCACCACATCCCCCACCGCCAGCACCCCCCGCTCAAGGCGGCCGCTGTGCACAAACACGCTGCGGTTGCGGCTCACCCCATCGATCGAAACAATCGCCCCCCCCCCGGGGCTTTCGGGTCCACCGCTGCTGAGCACCCCCCGATCCCCCACCTGGCCGCCACCCTCGCCATAGAAGGGGGTGGAATACAGCACGATCTGCACCGCATCCCCGGCCCTGGCCC
>JBIIJA010000073.1:0-8301 GCA_044234195.1 Cyanobium sp.
CCTCCCCCTGCCCCCCCTGGGAGAGTGGCCGGCTCTCGGGTGGGGGCTTTGGCGCGCCCATCGGGCCTGGGTGCTCTGCGCGCTCACGGGCCTGGAGGCCAGCAGCTGGCTGCACCTGCTGCAGGATGGCGATCCCCTGCCCAAGGTGCCGCGGCCCCTGCGGTGGCTCCTCGGCCGGGCCGCGCACCGGAGCCCGCGACGCGGACGGCCAGGCGGCCGCCGCCCCGCCACCGGGAGGAAGGGCCGAAGGGCCTGAACAGCGGAGGGGGATCGTCACGGTGTGGCGCCCTTGCTGGCTGAGGATGGCGCCACCCAGCCCGCCCGTCGGCATGGCCCCTCCGCCTCCCTCCCCCACCCCAGCGCCAGGCCCCGAAGGCACCGCCACCCCAGGGCCCGTGCTGGGGCCACAGGATCCGCGCCTGGCAGCCCTGGGGGAACTGGTGGCGATCGTGGATCACCTGCGCGATCCCATCCGCGGCTGCCCGTGGGACCTGGAGCAAACCCATGCCTCCCTGGTGCCCTTTGTGCTGGAGGAGGCCCATGAGGTGGCCGATGCCATCCGCCATGGGGATGAGCGCCACCTCGAGGAGGAGCTGGGCGATCTGCTGCTGCAGGTGCTGCTCCATGCCCGCTTTGATCTGGCCGCCGTGAGCCGGGGCATCGCCGCCAAGCTGGTGCGCCGCCACCCCCATGTCTTCGGGGAGGAGGCCAGCGAGGGCAACCGGGGGGTGGGGGGTGACAGCGCCGCCGTGAAGCGCAGCTGGGAGGCCATCAAGGCCCAGGAGGCCCTCACCAAAGCCAAAGGGATCAAGGGGCTGGAGGCGGCGGGGGCGGGAAGCGGCGGGGGTTCCAGCAGCCCCCTGAGCGATCGGTTGGGGGAGAAGGTGCGGGGGCAGCCGGCCCTGGCTGGGGCCATGACGATCTCCAAAAAAGCCGCGGCCGCGGGCTTCGAGTGGGACGACATGGCCGGGGTGTGGCAGAAGGTGCACGAAGAGCTCGATGAGCTCAAAGAAGCCGTGGCCAGCGGCGATCGGCGCCACGCCCAGGAGGAGCTGGGGGATGTGCTCTTCACGCTGGTGAATGTGGCCCGCTGGTGCGGCATCGATCCTGAGGATGGCCTAGCCGGCACCAACCGCCGCTTTCTCGATCGCTTCTCCCGGGTGGAAGCGGCCTTGGGGGGCGACCTGCAGGGGCGTTCCATTGGCGAGCTGGAGGGCCACTGGCGCACGGCCAAGGCCCAGATCAGGGCGGAGGCCGATCCAGCCTGAAACCGATCCACGATGAAGGGGATCAAGGTTGGATGCCTTCCAGCGTGAGGGCGATCGTTGGTTGGGGACACAAAGCCTGGGGCGATCCAGCTTGCGGCGATCAAAGCTGCGGCCGCTCCCGCCGCCGACTCTTGATCGAGGCGCGGCGCCGCTTGGCCTCCAGGCGCCGCTCCACCGCGCCCCGGCCGGGCCGGGTGGGCCGCCGGGGGGGCGGTGGTGGCCGCAACGCCTCCTCCAGCAGCGCCTGCAGCCGCCTGCGAGCCGCCTGGCGATTGCGCCATTGGCTGCGGTGTTCGCTGGCCACCACCACCAGGGCCCCATCCACCAGGCGCTCGGCCAGCCGCGCCAGCGCCCGGGCTTTCAGGGGCGGCGGCAGCGCCTGGGAGCCCTGCAGATCAAACACCAGCTCCACCCGCGAATCGGTGGTGTTCACCGCCTGGCCGCCGGGTCCACCGGAACGGGAGAAGCGCCAGCGCAACTCCTCCGCTGGGATCAGCAGGTTGCTGCCAGGGCGCAGCGTGAGGGGCAGATCTTCAGCCATCACTCCAGGGTGGGGCACGGCCGGTGTGCTGGAACACCTGTCAGCCCCGGCCACGGGCCAAAGGGATGACAGGGAACCGATGCCGGACTAGCTCTGGAGGCGGATGTTCTGCCGCCCATGCCCCCCGCCCCCGCTCCCGACAGCACCCAGGCGCAGGAGGGCTGGATCGACGAGATCCACCAAGGCGTGCGCTATGGCCTGGCCGGGCGGGTGTTGCACGAGCAGCAGAGCCCCTTCCAGCGGGTGACCATCATTGAGAGCGAGCGCTACGGCAAAGGCCTGCTGCTGGATGGCTGCTGGATGACCGCCGAACACCAGGAGCGGCAGTACCACGAGCCCCTGGTGCATCCAGCCCTCTGCGGCGCCGAGCGCATCGAGCGGGTGCTCGTGATCGGCGGGGGCGATGGCGGCACCGCCCGGGAATGCCTGCGCCATGCTGAGGTGCGCCATCTCGACCTAGTGGAAATCGACGGCCTGGTGGTGGAGTGGAGCCAGCGCCACCTGCCCTCCATCGGCGGCGGATGCTGGAGCGATCCCCGCCTCCAGCTCACCGTGGGAGATGGCATCGCCTGGGCCCACCAGGCCCCGGACGCCAGCTACGACGTGGTGATCGTGGATGGGTCCGATCCGGCCGGGCCCGCGGAGGGGCTCTTCAATCGGGCCTTTTTTGCGCAGTGCCGGCGCCTGCTGCGGCCCGGCGGCGTGTTCGCCACCCAGAGCGAATCGCCGGAGGCCTTCCGCCAGGTGCACCTCGACACCGTGCGGCTGATGCGCGAGGTGTTTGGCCATGCCGACCCGCTCTATGGCTGGGTGCCCATGTATCCGAGCGGCTGGTGGAGTTGGACCTTTGCCGCCCCCGATGGCCCCCGCTATCGCCAAGCCAGGCCAGAGCGGGCCGCAGCCGTGGCGGAGGGGTGCCAGATCTGGAGCCCCCGCTGGCAGGAGGGCGCTTTTGGCGCCATGCCCGCCTTCATCGCCCGGGAGCTCGCCACCCCATGAGCAGCTTCCCTGAAGATCTGTTTGAGCGGGATGGGGCCCTCTTCATGGGCAGCCGGCGCGATCCAGCCGACTGTCAGGTGGGGCTCTTCGGGGTGCCCTATGACGGCACCACCTCCTTCCGGCCGGGCACCCGCTTCGGGCCGGCGGCCATCCGGGAGGTGAGCAGCGGCCTGGAAACCTTCTGCCCGCAGCTGGAGCGGGATCTGGAGGATCTGGCCTTCGCGGATCTGGGGGCTGTGGCCATCCCCTTTGGTGCGCCGGATCCGGTGGTGGCCGCCGTGCGAAACGCCACTCTGGCCGTGCTGGAGCTCGGCTTGGCGCCCTTGATGCTTGGCGGGGAACATTCGATCAGCAGCGGTGCCGTGGCAGCCGTGGCCGCCCGCTTTCCCGATCTGGTGTTGGTGCAGCTGGATGCCCACGCCGACCTGCGCGAGCAATGGCTGGGCACCCACCACAGCCATGCCTGCGCCATGCGCCGCTGCCTGGAGGTGCTGCCCAGCGGCACCCTGTTGCAAATCGCGATTCGCAGCGGCACGCGGCAAGAATTTTCGGAGCTGCGCCAGAGCGGCCGGCTGGTGCCCATCGCACGTATGGCCGAAGCCCTGAAGCCCCTCCGCGGCCGCCCCCTCTACCTCACCGTGGATCTCGACTGGTTTGACCCCGGAGTGCTCCCTGGCACGGGCACACCGGAGCCTGGAGGATTCCACTGGGGCGACTTCGCAGCCCTGGTAGAGGAACTCCGACACCACCACCTCGTGGCCGCCGATGTGGTGGAGCTGGCTCCCCAGCTGGATCCCTCAGGGGTGAGTGCGGTGCTCGCCGCCAAGGTGGTGCGCAGCTTGCTGCTGCTCCTCCAGCCCGGTTAGGCCAGACCCGCCCTCACTCGCTAGTAGACACAGGTGCCGCTGGAGCGCTGCTCGCGAAGGCGGTTGTGCTGCTGGCCAATGAGCAGAAGGGCCAAGGTGGGATGGTGATGGAGGAGGTTGAGAAAGCTCAAGCGCTCCAGACGCAGCACCTCAACCGGCGTGCGGGCCAGGGCATCGCTGTGGTGCGCACTCTCCCGCCAGACAATGTCTTGAAAGCTGAAGAGCTCCCCTGGGCGGTAACACGTCTTTTCCCCATTTTCTCCCACCAGTTCCACGATGCCCCGTTTCACGGCATAGATCGCCGTGGCGGCAGAGCCGCGCTTAAACACACGGGAACCCGTGGGCAGGGTGATGTGTTCGCATTCCAGATGCGAGGCCAGCAGATCGATAGGATTCAGGGTGGAACGGGTGCTTACCAACTCAGGGGACCTCCACTCAAAGGCTT
Organism: Cyanobium sp.; assembly: GCA_044234195.1. Classification (GTDB taxonomy): domain Bacteria; phylum Cyanobacteriota; class Cyanobacteriia; order PCC-6307; family Cyanobiaceae; genus Cyanobium. The sequence goes on from JBIIJA010000073.1 coordinate 4,120, forward strand.
AGCCCCTCTTCATACACCCTCTCTGACCAAATGGGGTGTGAGGCAGGCTGCAAAGTGGAGGGTTTTGGGGACGTTGTCATATTTTCAAAATCAACGGCCAAGCGGGATGGCCCCCGCAGACCAGATGTGTCCCCTGACTTCAGGTCAAACATCTTTGCCACCCATATCAAGGGCCCCATCGAGAAAGGTTCGCTCCGTGGAGGAGGGAAGCTTCAGGACCCGGGAAAATCCTTGGGCAGGCCGTTGAGGGTGAGTTGCTGGCTGGTGGTGCGGATCTTGGGCTCGTCAATCGCCTCCTCTCCCCCTGTGCCCACCGAGGGCAGCCGAGGAGGGCTGGGGGTCCAGTGATGGCACCACAGCTCCCCCACCAGATCAGAATGAATTGGCAACTGGCGCAACTGGCACCAGCCGAGCTCTGCCCCCTTGGGGGGGGTGCAGTGACGGCAGCTGCGGCAGTTGGGACGCTTACCCATCCGGCAGGGGAAGGATTGGCCGCTCAACTTAGACACCTCTGGTGCTTTTGAGGAGAGCGGAGAGCCGAATCACAGGCTTTCTTCGGAGTTCCGCAGAGATGCCAACAATCGCTGGCCCTCTCCATAGGATCCCGGCCATAGCGCACCTCCGATCCATGGCCGACACCACCGCACTGAGGCACACCCCCCTTCATGCCGCGGCCCTCCGCAGGGGCGGCCGGATGGTGCCCTTTGCCGGCTGGGAGATGGCCGTGCAATTTGCCGGGCTGGTGCAAGAACACACGGCCGTGCGGCAGCACTGCGGCGTCTTCGACATCTCTCACATGGGCGTGCTCACCCTCCAGGGGCAGGGGGTGAAGGATGCCTTGCAACATTTGGTGCCCAGCGACCTTCACCGCATCGGTCCTGGGGAAGCCTGTTACACGGTGTTGCTCAACGAGGCCGGCGGCATCCGCGACGATCTGATCATTTACGACCGGGGCAGCACGGAGGCGGTGGTGGTGATCAACGCCGCCTGCGCTGACAGCGACACCGCCTGGCTGCGCAGTCAGCTCGAACCGCAGGGCATCACCCTCAGCGACCGCAAGGGCGACGGGGTGCTGCTGGCCCTGCAGGGGCCCGAGGCCCCGGCCCGGCTGGAGGCCCTGGCGGGTGAGAGCCTGGCGGGTCTGCCCCGCTTCGGTCACCGGGAGCTCACCCTGTTGGGAGAGGGCCTGGGGGGAGCGCCGGTGTTTGTGGGGCGCACCGGCTACACGGGGGAAGACGGCTTCGAGCTGCTGCTAAGCCGCGAACAGGGCCTGGCCCTCTGGGACCAGCTGTTGGCCTCGGGCGTCACACCCTGTGGCCTCGGGGCCCGCGACACGCTCCGCCTGGAGGCGGCCATGCACCTCTACGGCAACGACATGGATGCCACCACCACCCCCCTGGAGGCCTCCCTGGGCTGGCTGGTGCACCTGGAGATGCCCGCCCCCTTCATCGGCCGCGCTGCCCTGGAGGCCCAAACTGCCCAGGGGGTGAGCCGTCGCCTGGTGGGTTTGAAACTCTCGGGCCGAGCCATTGCCCGCCACGGCTATCCCGTGCTCCACGACGGCGCCGTGGTGGGGGAAGTGACGAGCGGCACCTGGTCGCCCACCCTCTCTGAAGCCATCGCCCTGGCCTACGTTCCCGCCGCCCTGACCAAACCCGGCACGGAGCTGGCCGTGGAGATCCGGGGCCAGGCCCAACCCGCCACCGTGGTGAAGCGTCCCTTCTACCGCCGTGGCTGATCGCACCAGAGGAGACGACCGTCTGACAATCCGAGGACTCAGGGCCTATGGGCACACCGGCTTCTTTGCCGAGGAACAGCAGCTGGGGCAATGGTTTGAGGTAGATCTGCGCCTCCAGCTCGACTTGACGGCCGTCAGCCACAGCGATGATCTGGGCCATTCGCTCGACTACGGGGCTGTGGTGGTGGCCGTGCAGGAGCTGGTGGAGCAGGCCAAGTTCCGCACGGTCGAACGCCTGGCCGCGGCGATCAGCGAGCGGGTGCTGGCCTGGCCTCAGGTGGGGGAAGTGGAGACCACCCTCACCAAGCTCCACCCGCCGATCCCGGGCTTCAGCGGCCAGGTGGCGGTGACCCTTCGGCGGAGCCGCCATGACGCCCCCTCCCCCCCCTGATGGAGCGCGTGGGCCCCTGTCACAGGCGGGACATCCCAGAGGTGACCGCAGCCATCGGCCTCGGCAGCAACCTGGGCGACTCCAGGGCCTTGCTACAGGGAGCCCTGGATGCCCTCAACGGAGCCCAGGGGGTGCGCCTGACGGCGGTCTCCTCCTGGTATCGCACCGCGCCGGTGGGGCCGCCCCAGCCCGACTATCTCAACGGTTGCGTCCTCCTGCAGACCCAACGTCCAGCTGAGGACCTGCTGGAGCTGCTGTTGACCATCGAAGCCTGCTTCGGCCGGGTTCGGGGGGAACGCTGGGGGCCCAGGCTCCTCGATCTGGATCTCCTGCTCTATGGGGACCAGTCGATCCAGACACCGACACTGCAGGTCCCCCACCCCCGCCTGACGGAGCGGGCCTTCGTGCTGGTGCCCCTGGCGGAAATCGCCCCCCACTGGCGTCATCCCAGCTGCGACCGCACGGTGGCGGAGCTGCTGGAGGCCTTGCAAAACCAGGAGGCGGCAGGCCGCGTGGGATCATCCTCGATCGTGGAGTCACCCCCCCATGCGCAGCCACTCCTGCGGCGATCTGCGCCCCGAGGCGATTGAACAAACCGTCCAGCTCTGCGGCTGGGTCGACCGGCGGCGGGACCACGGTGGTGTGATCTTCATTGATCTGCGGGATCGCAGCGGCACCGTGCAGATCACTGTGGATCCAGACCTGGGCGCCGACGCCTTCGCCGTAGCGGAACACCTGCGCAATGAGACGGTGCTGCAGGTGGAGGGTCGGGTGCGGGCCCGCCCGGCCGAATCGGTGAACCCGCGCCTGGCCACGGGAGCCGTGGAGGTGCTGGCCGCCACCATCACCGTGCTGAATCCCTTGCGCGCCACCCTCCCCTTCCCGGTGTCGGTGCACGACGAGGAGACGGTTCGGGAGGAGCTGCGCCTCAAGCACCGCTATCTCGATCTGCGGCGGGAGCGCATGGCGCGCAACCTGCGGTTGCGCCATGAAACCGTGAAGGCCATCCGGGGCTTTCTGGAGGGGGAGGGCTTCATCGAGGTGGAAACCCCCGTGCTCACCCGCTCCACCCCGGAGGGCGCCCGCGACTACCTGGTGCCCTCCCGGGTGTGCGGCGGCGAATGGTTTGCCCTGCCCCAGTCACCCCAGCTCTTCAAGCAGCTCCTCATGGTGGGGGGCTTGGAGCGCTACTACCAAATCGCCCGCTGCTTCCGCGATGAAGACCTTCGGGCTGACCGCCAGCCGGAATTCACCCAGCTGGACATGGAAATGAGCTTCCTGAGCCAGGAGCAAATCCTCGCGCTCAACGAGCAGCTGATCCATCGCATCTGGAGAGCGGTGAAGGGGGTGGAGCTGAGCCTGCCCTTCCCGCGGCTCACCTGGGCTGAGGCCATGGAGCGCTATGGCACCGATCGACCCGACACCCGCTACGGCCTGGAGCTGGTGACCGTGAACGACATTGTGGCGGGGATGGGCTTCAAGGTGTTCGCCAGTGCCGTGGCCAGTGGCGGCACCGTGAAGGTGCTGCCGGTGCCGGGGGGCAACGAGGCGATCAGCAATGTGCGCATCAAGCCGGGCGGCGATGTGTTTGCGGAGGCCCAGGCGGCGGGTGCGGGCGGGCTGGCCTTCATCCGGGTGCGGGAAGGGGGCGAGATCGACACGATTGGCGCCATCAAGGACAACCTCACCCCAGAGCAGAAAGCCGAGCTGCTGGAGCGCACCGGCGCCCAGCCAGGCACCCTGCTGCTGTTTGGAGCGGGTGACACCGCCACGGTGAACAAGGCCCTCGACCGGGTGCGCCAGTTCCTCGCCCGGGAGCTGGGGCTCGTGGCCCCCGATCGGGAGAACGCCACCTGGAACTTCCTGTGGGTGGTGGATTTCCCGATGTTCGAGGTCAACAAGGACGAAAACCGCCTCGAAGCCCTGCATCACCCTTTCTGCGCCCCCCATGCCGACGATCTCGGCAGCGATCCGGACAGCTGGGCGGAGCGGCTGCCCGGCGCCCGGGCCCAGGCCTACGACCTGGTGCTCAATGGCCTGGAGCTGGGCGGCG
>JBIIJA010000137.1:0-5964 GCA_044234195.1 Cyanobium sp.
CCACAGAAAGCCGCTGGCATCGGGGGCCGCCGTCTCGGTAGCGGGCATGGCGGCAGCATGGGCGAGCGCCGGCCGCTGAATCTCTCGAAACCCCCAAGCCTCCGGTGCCGCCTGGATCTCCAGGAACAGGCCATGGAAATCCGGCTGCACCACCACCAACTGCCGCCGCCCCGCCAACTCCACCAACGCCTCCCGCAGAGCGGCGTTTTGGCGGGCGATCAGGGCATTGAGCGCCCGGCGCTCCAGCTCGCCGATGCCGGGCAGCTCAATCGGGCTGGTGCCCCAGGGCAATTCGTTCGGCACCAGGAACTGGCGCAGGCCCAGGTCCGCCAGGGCATTGACGGCGGCAATCAAATGGCCGTTCACGGAATCGCCCACCGCCGGGCCGGGCGGGGCATCGAGGTAGTCGTTGGCGCCGGCGCGCACGACGACCAGGACGCTAGATCCCTCGGGCGCTGGCAAGAGAAGGGCTGGATCCGCAGACTCCGCGCCGGCCCCCGCCACGAGGCTCCCCAACCAGGGCCCATCTCGACCCACCCCTGGCCAGGCCAATCTCCCGTCCCCATCGCGGTGCAACCCCTCCACCTGGGTGAGCAAGTTGGGCACCCCCTTCGGCGAGAAGCCCGATCCGGAGCGGGCGCCGCCAAAGGCGTGGTTGGTGCCGCCCGCCAGGGAAGGCGCCAGGGGGGGCAGGCCCAACCCCGCCGCCAATCCCTCCACCCAGAGGGGGCCATCGCAGCGACGATTGGCCCAGTGGGGAGGGCACAGGAAGGCCCCATCCCCCAGCAAGGCCCGGGCATTGCCGCCATCGCAGAGGCTGTCGCCGAACACCAACAGCTCGCTGATCCGGGGCATCACGCCAACCCCGCCGCCGCTCGGCACTGGCGGGCAATCAGGCCCTCCTCATCGGCGGGCACCACCACCAGCTCAAAGGGCTCCAGCCAGGCCAGAGCGTCCGTCAGCTCCTGGCGCAACGCCTCATCGTGCTCGCCAATGCCACCGGTGAGGGCGATCCTATCGACGCCCCCCAGGCTGGCGGCCATGGCCCCAATGGCCTGCAGGAGCCGATGGCGAAACACCCCGATCGCCAGGGAAGCAGCGGCATGGCCAGAGGTCCCAGCCTCCCGCAACTCTTTCATGCTGGCGCTCAGCCCATCGGAGAGGGCCAGCAGGCCACTGGCGTGTTGGAGCTCCCAATCCAGCCGCTCCGGCTCCACCCCCTGCCGCAGCAGATGGAGCAGCAGCCCCGGATCCACCGACCCACTGCGGCTGGCCATCACCAACCCCTCCAGGGGGGTGAAGCCCATGGTGGTGGCGATGCTGCAGCCATGGGCGATGGCGCAGAGGGAGCTGCCAGCCCCCAGATGGCAGCTGATCAGGCGGGGGGCGGCCACCACCTCGCTCACATGCTGGTGGTTGAGGCCGTGGAAGCCATAGCGCCTGAGCCCCATCTGGCGCCAAGCGGTTGGGATGGCATAGGTGAAGGCCTCGGGAGGCAGGCTGTGGTGGAAGGCGGTGTCGAAGCAGGCCCACTGGGGCAGATGGGGCAGCCAGCGGCTCAGGGCCTCGATCATCGCCAGGGCCGGACCGTTGTGCAACGGCGCCAAGGGGGTGAGCTCGGCCAGCTGGGCGCGCACCGCCGCCGTGAGCCGGGTGGGGGCGGTGAAGGCCATGCCGCCATGCACCACCCGATGGCCCACCAGGGCCACCGCCTGGGTCCAGGGGGCGATGGCAGGCAGCAGCCAATCTCGCAGCACCGCTTCAGCCGGGCTGGGGGCGCCAGCGGACGCCTGCGGGGTAGAGACGTTGGGCTGCCAGTTGGGCTGCCAATTGGTCTGCCCCTTCCAAAGGGGTGGCCCGGCTGAATCGAGGAGTTGGGCCTTGAGGCTGGAGCTGCCGGCGTTGAGCACCAACACCAACGATCTCTCGCCAGGGCCCTCACCAGTGCGCCCACCACCTCCCATTCCCCTGACACCGCCGACACTCATGCCTGAGGGTCGGCAGAAGCCTTCCAGCGCCAACCGGTGATCTCAGGGGAATCCATGCCGTGTTCGTGGGCATAGGCGCGGTGCTGGAGGATCGCCTCCTTCATGCGCTCCTTCACGTGGGCAGCGCGGTAGCCGAGATGGGCCACTCGATCGATCACATCAATCACCAGGTTGAAACGATCGATCTGGTTGTTCATCGCCAGCTCCAAAGGGGTGTTGATATTGCCCTTCTCCTTGTAGCCACGCACATGGAAGTTGTCGTGGTTGGTGCGGCGATAGATCAGGCGATGGATCAACCAAGGGTAGCCATGGAAGTTGAAAATCACCGGCCGATCGGTGGTGAACAGGCTATCGAAATCCCAATCGCTCAGCCCGTGGGGATGCTCCTTGGGGTCGGTGAGGGCAAAGAGCTTCACCACATTGAGCACGCGAATCTTTAGATTCGGTATCTCCTTATGGAGAATCTCCACGGCAGCGAGGGTTTCCTGGGTGGGAATATCGCCGGCGCAGGCCATCACCACATCGGGCTCATCCATATCAGGGCCCACATCATCATTGCTGGCCCAGCTCCAGAGCCCAATGCCCTTTTCCACGTGGCAGCGGGCTTGTTCGAGGGTGAGGTATTGAAGGTGTTTCTGCTTGTCGGAAACAATGATGTTGCACACATTGGGCTCCACCAAGGCCTCCTCCGCCACCGCCAGCAGACAATTGGCATCGGGCGGCAGATAGACACGCACCACCTCGCCGCTTTTGTTTCCCGCCAGGTCAATGAAGCCGGGGTCTTGATGGGTGAAGCCGTTGTGGTCTTGGCGCCACACGGTGGAGCTGATCAAGCAGGTCCAGGGGCCGATGGGGGCGCGCCAAGGGGCATGGTGAAGGCAGGATTCCAGCCATTTGGCGTGCTGGTTGAACATCGAGGCGATCACATGGGCGAAAGCCTCGTAGGTGTGGAAGAAGCCATAGCGACCCGTGAGCAGATACCCCTCCATCATTCCCACCAGGGTGTGCTCGCTGAGCATTTCCACGACGCGTCCATCGCGGCTGAGCTCGCCGCCATTGAGATCTTCCGGTAAGAACTCCTCCATCCACACCTTTTTGGTGTGCTCATAGATCGCATGGAGGCGATTGGAGGAGGTTTCATCGGGGCCAAACACCCGCAGGCTGTGGGGGTTGTGCTCGATCGCATCGCGGAGCAGCACGCCCAGGGGATAGGTGTTCTCCTCTTCCGTGCTGCCCGGGCTGTCCACCTGCACCGCGTAGGCCTCCAGGGAAGGCAAACGAAGCCGGCGCCGCAGCAGTCCGCCATTGGTATGGGGGTTGGATCCCATGCGTCGTGCGCCGGTGGGGGAGAGCTGCTGCAGCTCGCTCACCAAGGTGCCGTTGGCATCAAAGAGTTCCCAGGGCCGGTAGCTCTTGAGCCAGTCTTCCAGCATGCGCAGTTGCTCGGGATCTTTCTTGGGGGCTGGCAAGGGCACCTGGTGGGCCCGCCAAAAGTTCTCCAACTTTTTGCCCCCCAGCTCTTTGGGGCCTGTCCAGCCCTTGGGGGAGCGCAGCACGATCATGGGCCAAATGGGCCGCTCCGCAATGCCCCTGGTGCGGGCCTCCTTACGGATCGCCAGGATGTGGCCGATGGCGTTGTCCATCGCGGCGGCCATGGCCCGATGCATGGCCATCGGCTCGCTCCCCTCCACAAAGATCGGCTCCCAGCCATTCCCCCGCAGCAATTGGGCCAGCTCGTCGTGGGGGATGCGGGCCAGCAGGGTGGGGTTGGCGATCTTGTAGCCGTTGAGGTGCAACACCGGCAGCACAGCCCCATCCACAATCGGATTGAGGAATTTGTTGATGTGCCAGGAGGTGGCCAAGGGCCCGGTTTCCGCCTCCCCATCGCCCACACAGGCCAGGGCGATCAAATCGGGGTTGTCAAACACCGCGCCGCAGGCATGGGAGAGCACGTAGCCCAGCTCGCCCCCCTCGTGGATGGAGCCTGGCGTTTCGGGGGTGCAGTGGGAGCCGATGTGGCCGGGAAAGGAAAACTGCTTGAAGAAGCGGCGCATCCCCTCGGCATCTTGGCTTTTATCGGGATAGATCTCGCTGTAGCTGCCATCGAGATAGGTGGGCCCCAACATCCCTGGGGCGCCGTGGCCGGGGCCCGAGAGATAGATCATGTCGAGGTTGTGGTGGCGGATCACCCGGTTGGCATGGGCCCAGATGAAGGCCTGACCCGGGCTGGAGCCCCAATGCCCCAACAGGCGATTTTTGATGTGCTCCGGCTGCAGGGGCTCTTTGAGCAAAGGGTTCTCCCGCAGGTAGATCATGCCCACCGCCAGATAGTTGGCGGCCCGCCACCAGGCGTCGGTGAGGGCCAGCTCCCGCTCCAAGTCCTCCGAGGCTTGGTGAAAGCTTTGCGGGTCTGGCGTGGCGTCCAGCTGGGGGGCGAAGGTCATGGCCGCTGAACGTCAACAAGAAAAGACCCACGAATTTAAGGGGAAGCGGCTCGTGGCAAACCAAACGGTGCGTAAAACCAAGCCGGAGGCCTGGCGAACCACCCCATCCCCCCACGAGAGGCTGACCTCCCGGAGCCCGTGCGCGACTTTTAAGGGAACCAGGGCTTGGCAACCTGCTTACGATGGTCCGAAGCAGGCTTTGCATGGGTTGACTCCCCCTCCGAAGATTCCCGTGAGCCAGGGTGGTTGGCGGCCATGGCCGGCTGGGCCGCTCTTGGGCTTGGGGGCTGCTGGGCTGCTCACGGCCTGCCAGGGCACGCCGGAGGCTCCCGCCCGGCCGCCCCTGGCGGTGCAGGCCCAGGAGGCCCAGGTGGTCCGCTTTGCCGATGTGGTGGACACCGTGAGCACTCTGGAGGCCCTGGGGGAGGTGCAACTGGCGGCCCAAGCCAGTGGGCGCATTCAAAGCCTGCTCGTGCGCCAAGGTGATCAGGTGCGCCAGGGCCAGTTGCTGATGGTGCTCGATCAAACCCAGGCCCAGGCGGATGTGGCCCGGTTGCGGGCGGAAACCGAAACCAAACGGCTCAATTTCCAGCGATACGACTACCTGGTGAAACAGGGGGCCGCCAGCGCGATTCAGCGGGATCAATTTCGGCAGGATTACATCTCCTCCCGCATGAATCTGGTGGCCCGCATCGCCGATCTCGGCTTCCGCGACCTGCGGGCGCCGATCAGCGGCACCGTGGGCGACGTGCAGGCCAAGGTGGGCGATGTGATCGCGGCGGGGGCGCCGTTCACCAAGATCATCCGCAACGACGAGCTCGTGGCCCGGGTGGATGTACCGGCGGTGTTCTCCGATCGCCTGCGGGTGGGCCAGCCCGTGATCCTCATGGACCCCGCCACCAACCGGCCGATGGCCCGCAGCGTGGTGCGGTCGCTGGATCCGGCTGTGGTGGCTGGCACCCAGTCGCTCCTGGCCAAAGCGGAGTTCGCCAATCCCACCGGCGTGCTGCGCAACGGCCTGCGTACCCGCACCCGCCTGATCCTCGACGAGCGAAGCCAACTCTCCGTTCCCTTTGAAGCCGTCACCCAGATTTCCGGCCAGCGGTTTGTCTATGGGGTGGGCAGCCTGGCCGACCTGGAACGGCGGCCCGGCCAGGCCAAGCTGGAGCCCCTGCGCAAGCTGCCCCCTGGCACCACCTTTGCCCTGCAAACGCCCGTCGAGCTGGGCCCCTTGCAGAACAACCGCTATCCGGTGTTGCGGGGGCTGGAGCCAGGCCAAAAGGTGATCACTTCCAACCTGATCAACCTCCGTCACGGCCTGCCGGTGAGGGTCAACTAGCCGCCATCACCGCAGGGGTCCATGTCGCTCTCCAACACCTTCATCACGCGTCCGGTGCTCACCACGGTGTGCAGCCTGCTGATCGTGATTGCCGGCTTGATTGCGATTCCCATTCTGCCGATCGAAAACCTGCCCGACATCGCCCCCCCCACCGTGCAGGTGAGCTCCCGCTACGTGGGCGCCGATGCGGTGA
>JBIIJA010000074.1:0-8230 GCA_044234195.1 Cyanobium sp.
GCAGAGTTATCTAAGCGATAATGGCTATAATGTTCATGGCTGCTCATATATGCTTTCACGATTTGGGCTTGCTCAAATACGCGAAAGAGCGCTAATTATTGCTGCCAAAAGAAACTTGCCACTGAAAACACTTGATTCACTTTGGGAGGGCTGGGAAGTTTCTTCTAGTGCTGTCTCAGTTCGCAGGGCTTTTGAATCAATTGATCCATCAGCAGATGGATATGATGTCTATCCGAGATTTGCGTCTAAGGCCGTAGAAGAAAGAGTTGCAGCAATTCCCAAGGATGGTGGGTCGTGGATTGATCTTCTTCGCCGACAAGATAAAGATAAACTCCTGACTGATTCTATGAAAAAGAATATTGCAGCCAAACGCTTTGGTTCTTATCCTGATGTATATGGTCGTATGGCACTTGACAAGCCTGCCCCAACGATCAAACGCGAATGTTCTCACGTAGGGAACGGAAGATATGTCCACCCGATCGAGGATAGGCTGTGTTCAGTCAGGGAGATTGCTGCCTTACAGGGATTCCCAAATGACTATAGATTTAACGGGTCTTCCATCTCAAACTTGTATCGGCATCTTGGAGACGCAGTTCCACCCTTGATCTCTTATCAGATTGCCCATACTGTTTCATGGATGTTATCCGGGAAAAAACCCAGTATTCTTGAGGCGATTCTTCCAGGAACCCAATTAAGAATGACAGACTTTAGCCGTTCATCTCAGCTCGCACTCGTTGCATGACATTCTCCTCATCCCTTGATCTTACAGAATCTGAGGAGAGAAGAGTATCTGAGTTCTTGGCCGCTCTCAGAAGCCCCTGCACTATAACCCAGAACAAAGACTCATATTTGATTTCTGATGCCTTCGAGAATGAATTTAGGTCTAGACTCCTAGCAAATCATTGTTTTATCGGATCACCACTTTTCCAGGAGAGTTTTGACTCAGCATTTATCGCTGCGTCTGAGTTCGCTGGATTTCGAGTGGCACGCGCCCCTGAGGGTCAGAGGTTTTGGGATGTAAGTATCAATGACAAGAGGATAAGCCTTAAGTCATCTAAAGCAAAAAGCCTAAAAGCAGGCACGCTTCATATTAGCAAGCTTACAGAAGCGGCATGGATACAGGATTGTCGCACTGCGGCCAAAAGACAGGAGCTTACGCTTGAACTCTTTCGTGAGTACACTGCTACGGTTGATTCAATAATTCAATTGCGATTCTTTCAAGCATCTTTGCTTTATGAGCTTGTGGAGATCCCCGTCCAGCTATTTTCTCAGATCAGCGCTATTGACCGATCTCACTTTGCGGCAGATGGCCCCTCTATTGATATTCCTGTTGGCAAGAATCCGCCAGACTTCTGCCTCAAGCTTGACAGATCCGATGCGAAGGTTACTCTTTCGAAGATTAACAAGCACTTGTGTACTGTTCACTGCACCTGGCGTCTCGCCCAAGGTTAGAAAGAAATCTAACATCAAGATACAGCGGACGGGAGTAGATATTCACTCTCCAGCAAATTAATTCATACCCGCCGCTGATCTTGAGCGTTAGGCGAATCCTAGGGCTGGGCGGATTGGAAGGAATGGATGCGCTCTAGACTTTGAGCTAGCTACAGTGGCGTCAGCTGGGAGGTAAGCATGAATTTCACGTTGGAGTGCGAACAAGAAGAAGACGGTCGATGGATCGGTGCGGTGCCTGAGCTGCCCGGAGTCCTTGCTTATGGAAGTTCCTCTGCTGATGCAATGGCAAAGGCTGAGGTCTTAGCCCTTCGTGTTATCGCTGATCGGCTTGAAAATGGCGAATCGGAGCCAGTCAGCATTCAGTTTTCTCTTCCACTCTTTGCATGAGTAATTGGCCGTCAGCAAAAGCCAAGAAAGTTTTGACAGCCTTGCAGTCCATTGGATGGAGAGTCAGCAGGGACGGAGGAGAGTAGGGCCGCCAGCAGGGCTGGGAGAACGATCGCCCTGGCGGATCTGGTGGTCATTGCCCCTGAGATACTGAACGTTGTAGCAGTGGCGCTTGCTGAAACGTCTCCAGCGCGTCCTTGCAACGAGCTGGATCCACCTGGATCGACGTCCCATAGCCAAAAGCCGCCGCAAAGAAGAAGGCCCGGTCGGATCCGAAAAGCTGGGTGATGCGCTGAACGCACATGAGCGCAACTCCCGACCAATAGCCAAATTGACGCAGCTTTTCATCGAACGTCTCCTCCTCATCAGCCAAGGGGGAGACGCCGGAAACGGAGGGGGCCACGGAACTCTTGGGCGTTTGCGCCATCACAGGCGCTGGGAAGAAAGCAGGAGCGCCCATCAGCAGGCTGCACGCCAGAAGGTGGAGGGGAACGGCCTGAGGTTGTCTCACGGTCTGACTCTCAAGGGCTGAAGCGAGCAATGATCAAAGCTACGCCTTGATCCATTCAGGGCAGGCATCACGCATGCGTTGGAAGCTCACGTTCCCGGGTAGCGCCCTTCCGAGTTGCGGCACGTCTTGTTGGGGAATTGGGCGAGTGTTCGGGCCCTACTTCATGGGTCTGGCAATGGAGCGAGGCAAAACACGCAAGGTATTCGCAACAGTTTGATCGAACAGCAAAGGATTCACCAGCCTGTCAGGGATTAACAAAATCGCTTCATGCCTTTATCAGCATGGCGACGGCCAGTCACTACTGAGTTCGAGAAGTTCTTTTCATCCGGCTCCTTCGTGATACGACATTTTCTTGTTAATCACCACTGCCTCCATTCAGCCCCTCTGTCCCTGCAAAAACTGCTCCGCCGCCCTGACATACTCCTCCCGCAAGTCCTCCTCCATCCGATCCACCTGGCGCACCATCATCGCCATGCGCGGATGGCTGCGGAAGCGCTCGGAGTGGCGGATCTGAAAAGCCCAGTAGAGGGCTTGGAAGGGGCAAGCATCAGGACCGGTTTTGAGTTTGGGGTTGTAGCGGCATCGGGCGCAGTGGTCGCCCATTTTGTCGAGATAGGTGGGGCCGGCGGTGTAGGGCTTGGTGGCGAACCAGCCGCCATCGGCGTAGAGCACCATGCCGAGCACGTTCGGCACCATCACCCAGTCGTAGGCGTCGAGATACATCTCCAGATACCAGCGCAACACCTCGCTCGGCGCATAGCCGCCCAGCAGGAAGTAGTTGCCGAGCACCATCAAGCGCTGGATGTGGTGGTTGTAGCCCAGCCGCAGGGCGTCCTCGATCGCGCGGGCCACGCAGCGCAGCTCCGTGTCGCCCGTGTAGGCCCAACGGGGCAGGGGGCGGTGGGCCTCCAGGGCATTCACCTGGCCGTAGTCCGGCATGTGGCGCCAATACATGCCGTGGATGAATTCCCGCCAACCCACGATCTGCCGCACAAACCCCTCCACCGAGGCCAGGGGCGCCAGTCCCTCCACATAGGCCGCCTCCGCCGCCCGCACGCATTCCAGCGGCGTGAGCAGGCCGATGTTGAGCAGGGGGGAGAGCACCGAATGGAACAGCACGGGCTCGGCCTCCACCATCAGGTCTTCCCAGGGGCCAAAGCCCGCCAGCCGCTCCGCCACAAACCGCTCCAGCCACGCCAGCGCCCCCGCCCGCGTGGCCGGCAGCCACAGATCTGCCGCGTTACCCGGGTGATCGGCAAACAGGCGCCCCACCTGCTCGGCCACCTCGCGCACCACCTGATCCTGCGTGGGGGGCGGGAGGGACGGCACCACCGGGCGCGCCTTGCGGAATTGGGCGCGGGTCTGGCGGTTGTCGGCGTCCATGTTCCACACCCCGCCCACGGGGTCGCCGTCCGCCGTCATCAACACCCCCAGCTGCTTGCGCATCCGCCGGTAGTGCTGCTCCATCACCACCGAGCGGCGGCCCTTCGCCCAGGCCAGAAAGTCGGCCCGGGGCAGCAGAAACTGCGGGCTGGGGTGGGTGTGGATCGGCACCCCCAGGCGCTCGGCCAGAGCAGGCAGGGCCGCTTGGGTGTGGAAGTCGTTGGGCTCCAGCAGGTGGATGGCGCGCACGCCATGCAGGGTGATCCAGGCGGCGAGCACGGCGCCGCTGTCGGGGGGGGCGGCTGGGGCAGTGCCGGAGGCCCTGGGGAGGGGATCCTCCAGCCGGTGGTAGAGCACCCGATGGCCCGAGCGCTCCAGGGCTGCGCCGTGGTGGCGCATGGCCGCAAAGAGAAGGGTGAGCTTCTGCTGGTGGTAGCGGTGGCGGCTGGCGCGGAGCACCGATTCCACCATCGCCACCCAGCGGCCCTCTTCGGGCGCCGGCAGGAGGGGGTGCTCCGGCAGCAGCTGGTCGCCCAGAATCCACACCAGTTCCATGGGCTCAGCTCTGCGCGTCGCGTCGGGGAGAGAACATCATCCCTACTGCGAGGAGGATTCGGACTTTTTCAAGAGGAGATTGATGCGATTGACCGACTCCTGAGCAAAGGTTGCCAACGCCGTCATGTTGGCGGAGTAAGTTAGTTTTAGGCTCTGTTTCTGTGACTTGGTGCCATCGTCGGATGTCAATACGATGAGCGCAGTTTGATTAGCGATCGCACTGGCCACATTATTCAAGACAGTCATAGCCAAAACCAACTTCGTGGCATGACGATGCGCCAGGGCACGATCGTGGATGCCACCTTGATCGCAGCGCCCAGCTCCACCAAGAACAAAGAGGGGAAGCGCGATCCAGAGATGCACCAGACCAGGAAGGGCAACCAGTGGTATTTCGGTATGAAAGTGCATGCAGGCGTGGATAAGGACTCAGGCCTGATCCATTCAGTGAAGGTCACGGCGGCCAATGTTCACGACCTCACCCCGGCTGCGGAGCTGTTGCATGGAAACGAGGAGGTGGTGTACGGCGACGCTGGTTATCAAGGGATCGCCAAGAGACCTGAGATGGCTAATCATGCAGCAACATTCCGAGTCGCGATGCGTCCAGGGAAACGCCGGGCACTGCCGGATACACCTGAAGGCCGCTTGGCAGATCTGGTCGAAACCGCCAAGGCCCACATCCGCTCGAAAGTGGAGCACCCATTCAGGGTGATCAAGCAGCAGTTCGGCTTTCAGAAGACCCGGCTACGTGGCCTTGCCAAGAACCGATGCAAGATCAATGTGTTGGCAGCCTTGACGAATCTGTTCCTGGCGCGCCGGCAGTTGCTAGCGACAGGCTAAGCATGGGAATAGTATGCTCATATATCTCTATTCAGCCTCAACAAACAGCCCAAAGAGACTGGGAATCAGCCCATATGGTCGTCAAGGCATTGTCTTATAGACAGATCAAGCCGAATCTCAGGATTACTGTTCTCAGCGGCTACTCAAACCTCTGTTGCCCAGAGATTCCCTAAGGAAATCCCCTGCGCTGGTGAAAGGGGGGCCGATCCAAGGCATCGAAGAGTTTTTCGATCGCTACGGGCGCCTGGCGGCCTGGCCCGGCGGGCGCCCGTGGGGCGGCTCATCCAATGCAGGTGCCGGTGACATGACGACCCATCTTGAAGCTGTATGAAGGGGGCGCTGCAGTTCCGCCTCACGCCCGCTGAACCCCCACCCCCTCGGGAAGGCTGAAGACGTGTTGGCCAAGCGATCACCATGGCAGCCCCTCCAGGCGTCCAGCGAAAAGAGACGGGTGATGCGACGTCGGCTTACCTCCGAAGGATTGCCAAAATCCCCCTCCTCACCCCCGCCGAAGAAGTGCACCTAGGGGTTCTGGTGCAGCGCTGGCAACGGGCCTCCTCCCCCTCGCCCGTGGAGTTGCGCTCCGGCCGGCGGGCGCTGGATCGCATGGTGCAGGCCAACCTGCGGCTGGTGGTGTCGGTGTGCCGGCACCAATTGCGGGAGGCGGCGGGGGTGGAGCTGATGGATCTCATCCAGGCCGGCAATCTCGGCCTGATCCGCGCGGTGGAGCTCTTCGATCCCAGCCGCGGCTACCGCTTTTCCACCTATGCCTACTGGTGGATCCGCCAGGCGGTGCGTCGCGGCCAGGCCGAGCAGGGCCAGCTCCTGCGGCTGCCGCAGAGCGTCCGCAAGCTCGCCAGCGACCTCCAGGCCCTGCGGCAGGCGAACCCCTCCAGTTCCCTGGAGGAGCTGGCCACCCAGCTCGGCACCGATCCCTCCCGCCTGACCCATGTGTTGGCGGCAAGCCAGGCCGCGCGCGTGCTCTCCTTGGATCAGCCCGTTGGCTCCGAAGAGGAGGGCGCACTTCTCGATGTGCTCAGCGATGGCCGTCTGCCTCAGGTGCAGGAGGATCTGGCCTGGCTGCAACGGGGCCTGGCCCAGCTGAGCAGCCAGGCCCAGCGCGTTTTGGCCCTGCGCTATGGCGATGACGATCTCCGCTCCCTCAGCCAGGTGGCCCACTGCATGGGGCTCACGAAAAGCACGGTGCAGGGCCTGGAGCAGCGGGCCCTGCGCCAGCTGCGGGGCAATCTCCATCCCCGCCTCAGACGGGAGATGGCCTGTTCGTTAAGCGCTTGAGGATTGGCGCCACCAGCGCCAGCCCTCCACATTGATCAGCAGTCCGAGCCCCAGCAGCACCACCATCAGAGCCACCTGGTCGCTGCGGGAATCGGGCACCAGGATGTCAGCGATCAGGTGGGGCACGTTGGTGATCGTGTAGAGGACACTCAGCCAGAAGTGCCCGCGGCGCCACCAGCGCCAGCGCCCTGCCGTGGCTGGGTTGCTGGCGGTCCAGGTGATCAGCAGGATCGCCAGCAGTGGGATTAGGAAATAGATCAGCATCCCCCAAAACACCAGCGATAGCCGCTCTGGCTTGACGTGGCTCTCGATCTCGGGGGAGAGGCCATGGAAGAGGGGCATCAGGCCCAAATCCACATGGAAGAGCATGGCCAGCAGGTAGGTCAGCCAGAGCTGCCGCAGGCGCAGGGCGTGGTCGATGGGGTTTGTCATCCCGGCAGGGTGACGAACTCCTCCGCCACGGAAGGATGGAGCGCCATGGTGCGGTCGAAATCGGCCTTGGTGGCGCCCATGCCCAAAGGGATCGCCGCCATCTGGATGATCTCAGCGGCATGCTCCCCCACCATGTGGCAGCCCAACACCCGACCCGTGGCCCGCTCCACGACCAGCTTGAGCAACACTTTTGGATCCCGGGCCGGCAGGGCTTGGCTCATGGGGCGAAAGCGGGCCCGGTGCACCGCGACCCCATCGGTGCCGTGGCGGGCGATGGCCTGTTCCTCCGTCAGCCCCACAGAGGCCAGCTCCGGCTGGCTGAACACGGCGCTGGCCACCAGGCTGTGATCCACCTGGCGCGGCTTGCCGCCAACCACCGTGTCGGCAAAGGCGCGGCCCTCATCGATCGCCACCGGGGTCAGGCAGATCCGGTCGGTGACATCGCCCACGGCATAGATGTGGGGCACGTTGGTGCGCTGATCGCCATCCACCGGGATGCGATTCCTCTCCAGGGCCACGCCGGCCGCCTCCAGCTGGAGGCCCTTGAGGAAGGGGCGCCGGCCGGTGGCGAGCAGCACCCCGCCGCAGGGGATGGCCTCGCCGCTCCGGGTGGTGACCGTGAGCTCCCCGGGGCTGCAGACGCCGCTGATCGCCGCAGGCGACTGGGAGAGGCGGATCGTGATGCCGTCGGCCTCCATGCCGGCGCGCACCGCTTCGCTGGCCTCCCGATCAAACCCCCGCAGCAGGTGGTCGCCACGCACCAGCTGGGTCACTTGCACCCCCAGGCCGTTGAGGATGCAGGCGAACTCACAGCCGATGAAGCCGCCCCCCACCACCACCATCTGCTCCGGCAACGCCTCCAGCTCAAACATGTCGTCGCTCACCCAGCCCAGGTGGACGCCAGGAATCTCGGGCCGGTAGGGCCGGCCGCCCACGGCGATCAAGATGCGCTCGGCCTCCAGCTCCCGCTCGCTGCCATCGGCGGCGGTGACCAGGATGCGGTGGGGCCCAGCGAAGCTCCCCCAACCCCGCACCAGCTCCACCCCGGCCTTCTCCAGAAAACCGATGTGAAGGGCATTGAGCCGGTCCACCTCGGCGCGCACGTTGGCCAGGAGCCGGGGCGCGTCGAGGCCCACCTCACCCACCTCCCAGCCGTAGCTCGCCGCATCGGCCAGCAGGTGCCGATAGGCCGAGCCGTAGACCAGCAGTTTTTTGGGCACGCAGCCCCGGATCACGCAGGTGCCCCCCACCCGATCCCCCTCCACGATGGCCACCGAGGCCCCGTGGGAGGCCGCCCGCTTGGCAGCAGCCAGGCCCCCGGAACCGGCGCCGAGCACGATCAAATCAAAGCGGTCAGCCATGGGTTGGGGGGGCAGG
>JBIIJA010000075.1:0-8212 GCA_044234195.1 Cyanobium sp.
GGGGCCTGAGGGCATCTTCTATGGCGCGGGTATTGCCGCAACCCATCGGTGCCTGCAAGACCACCAGGGGCGCTTCCTCAGGCGATGGGATGGGACAGGCCACCCCCAGCCACTGCCCAGCCGAGGCGATGAGATCGGCGGTGCGAAGGTAAGGGAGAACCGGGCGCGGGCCTGTGTTGGCCAGGGCACGATCAAGGGCCTCATGGCCACCCGCCACCCACAGGTCATCCAAGCCGGTCTTACTGGCTCCAGGGAGGAGAGGCAACTGGGCGATGGAGGGTTTGCCCTCGGCGGCGCGAAGACAACAGGCCAGGGCTCCAGCGGCGCGGGCCACCTTCCGGGCGGTGCTCTCCTTGCGCTCCGCGTCAAAGACCACCGTCAGGGGGCGATCCTTGGCGAGGGCCTCAAGTGCAGGGATCAGGCGGCGGGTGCCGTCGGGCTTGAGGCGGTGGCCCATCGTCACACCAGGAACCGCAACGGCGGCATGGCCAGCGGAGACGGCCGCAAGGGCTTTCTTCCACCCTTCGCAAATCAGCAGGGGCAGGGAGGGGGTGGCCAGGGCCCACGCCCAGAAACCGCCGTCCCGTGCATCAGGGAAAGGCAGACCATGCCGCTGGCAGATCAACTCCCAACAGCGATCCGGGACGCGGGGCAGGAGCAGGCCGCCACCATCCGGGAAGCCGGGGGGGGACTCATATTTGATGGCCTTCCCTTCCTTGTCGTTCTCCTTGGTTTTGGGCCTATCTGGCTTCCACTGATCAAAGACCGGCAGATCCAGGTCTGGCAGGGAGTCGCTCAAGGTGCGCCAGCCGCCGTGCTCAAGGTGCCGGTAGCAGCGGTCAAGGTTGGCCAGGCGAGGGGAGAGGTGGCCCGGTTGGGTTTGAGGGTGGCCGCTCTCGGTTCGGCTTTCGGTTTGGATCTGGTACCGCTTGTGGCGCGTCAGCTTTGCCCGTTCCGTCTCCCAGTTGCGCTCCGTGCCAGGCCCGAAGGAGGCAACGTTGAGGCCAGCCACGTCCGGTGCAATGCCTGAGGCCTCCAGCTCTGCCCAGTGGGCAGGGAGAATCCCGTCAGGGGATGTTGAACTGTCTGCAGGGATTGCCCCCTGCGTAACGGCAACTGCTACATTTGCCATAGAATTGCCTGATAAGCGATTCATTCCCATCCCACGGGTTTTGTTGTTTCCCTTTCCCCCAACTGGTCGGCAAACCAGTCGGGGGATTTTTGTTTTCAGGGTTGCATGGAGCTTATATCACCCGAAACCACCCGAAACCACTTGCGGGTGTTGCGTTTCTCCCTCACAGATCGGCAGACTTAACATTTAGACAAGATAATCCTCGTGCATGCTTTCGCCGAGAATCCTTATACAGTCAGAATTCTTGCGTTTTGCGCCCGCTATCACACCCCTCTTTCCCTTGCCTAAAACCGTCATTTTCTGTAGTGTTTTATGCCGCTTCCTGCTGGGGCAAGACTGGAAAGGCAGGGATCACTATCTCTTATGAAAACAGAGAGCACAAAATAACAAAACCTTATAGGTATAAATACTATTGAACGGCGCTCGGGTTGTCTGTGCCAGTGCTTGCAGCAGACCTGCCCACCTCCCAACACGCGCCAACCCCCTTGGGGCCTGCTGCCCGCACTACCTCCCCCAGCTCCGTGACCTTCAGAGACGCCAAGGATGCGGACCTGGTTGACCTTGGTGCCGTTCAAAGCGCAGACCCCCCAAGTAGCGCCCCTTCTGATTTTTTGTAACAAATAAACTGTGGCAATCGGTGCAAGAATTCAACGGCATTCCTGTTTTTTTATTATTTTTGGGTCCTTTCCCATGTATAGCGGTTGGGGGGTGATTCGTACCCCAGCTATTTTTTAGCGTGAAAAAATAGAAAAAGGTTATGGGGCACCCATGAAAAAGGGAGGTCATGGGGTTATGGGGCCCCCTCGCGGCCAACGGCAGAGCAAGAGGGCCCGTGACCAGCCTGGCCGGCCGGGTGGGCTTGGTATGGCTTCCGGCATCATCACCCCACGATGGCCGCCAAGACTTCCTCATCGGAAGCCTCCAGATAGTGGCCAAGAGAGCCAAGGGACTTGTGACCCGTCACCCGCTGAATAGTGGAGAGGGCCACCCCCCGGCGAACGGCGGCCGTAGCCAGGGAGCGACGGAAGCTATGGGTGCTCACCCCCTCCAGCCCCAGGCGTGAGCAGGTCTGCCGCAGGGCCTTGTCGGCCGCTTGCCGCGATTGGGGGGTGCGAGTGGATCCGGGGGCGGGAAAGAGAGCCTCTTCTTTGCTCGGGGTGTGGCCGTGCTCAGCAGCCCAAGCCTTCCGGTAGGCCTCAATCTCTTCTGAAAGCCGGGGAGCGGTGGGAACCTGGCGGGTGGTTTTGGTCTTCGTGTTGGCGGCCCGGTAGGTCACCTTCCCGTTGAGATCTCCCCACTTGAGAGCCAAGGCCTCACTGATGCGGCCGGCAGTCCAGCGCTGAATGGCCCAGAGGGCACGGTAGCGGGGGGAAGGGGCCCCCTCCAGCAGGGCATCCAACTGGTCTTCGGTGAGGGTGGCGGCGGTGCCGTTGCGATCAACCTTCATGGGATCCGCGTCTCTCCCCTGATCTTAGTTGCTCTTCTATCAAAAGAGCAACTACCTAGGCGGGGGAAGGGATAGAGGGATGGGCATGGAGGGATGGGGCCTTATTGAGAATGCCAGCCACCGTCTGGAGAGTCCGCTGACAGCATTGGCCGAACGGTCCGGGGAGTCCGCTGACGGCTCAGACTTCCGCGTCCGGGGAGTCCGCTGACGGCTCCAACCGCCAAACGTTCCTCCCCGTGCGTGAGGCTCGAATCCCGGCGCGGGTGACGACGGCGGCGCCAGGTCTGACCCCAAGAATCCAGGCCAGCTCAGCAGTCGTCAAGGGAAATCCCGTGCGCAAGGCCTTCTCTGCCGCGTCCAATCGCCTCAGCAACTGGCGAACATCCGCAGGATCAGCGGACTCCCCAGACGGATCAGGAAGGCCAGCAGGAACGGTCTGGGGAGTCTGCTGACGCTGGAGACCATGGGCAAAATCAGCGATCTTTCGCTCCTTCCGATGAACAGCGGTCGCAGCCTCCCGAAGCTTCGCCGCGTCCGCACTGCTCAACCAGGAAACGCGCCCCTTCCCCGTCGCCCCCTTGCCCGACGTGGTGATGATTCCCATGGCCTTGATCAGCTCGAAGACCGAACCGCGAGAGAGGGGAAGCTGTTCGATGAGATCCGAAAGGAGGACCCCATCAATCTCAGCTTCGATGGCATCGCCAGCGCCCAAAGCGTCTGGGGAGTCTGCGGACATGGCCACAAAGAACCATAGGGGTGTCTGCGGAGTCTGGAGACGATCCCCTGACGCGCAAGGTGATGTGACGGATCAGGAACGGTCAGCAGGGTCCGGGGAGTCTGCTGACGACTCATCGGCGACCGCATCACTGAGAAGAAAGAGAAGAGCTACGGCTCTCAGTGCCAAGCTGTGGGGATTATCGCAAGCGCAGGCACAGCCGCCCCATGACAGGGGAGGGGTGCTGTATGTGAAGCGAGCGGAGTGTCGCATTTTTGGAAAGTCTTTTTCAAGAGGAAAATCGGGGCACGGTTCGTTCCCGCACCCCCGTGACCCCAGAAAGGACCCGACAGGCCTCAGGGGGACACAGACAGGACCTCACTCGTTTTCCTTCCACGCTTCTTCATCTGCAGCCGCTGCAGTTGTAATTCCATCCGCGATACGGCCAAGGAGAGCCTCTGTTCTCTCTGTTCGCCTTTCTGCCTCCTCTCTTCCCTCTCTTGCCTCATTGATTGAAGCAATAAGGAGATTTGTTTGTTCTGTGAGGAGATTTTTTTGTTCTGTAATTCTATCTTCTGTCTTAATTCTGTCTCTGTTGTTACGGCCTTGTCCATAGGTCTGGAGGACCGCGATGGTCACGAGAAGTACTGCCAAGGTAAGCCCTCTGACCCATGAAGGAGCGTTTTCTTCAAGACTCCTGGTAATCGGGATCATTGCTGGGAGAATCGAAGCGGGAACGGGCCACCATCTCCCCCCTTCCCAATCCAAGAGCCAAGACCAAGAACGAACCAAAATCACAGCCAGCCCAACCAAAGCCAGGAAAAGCAAATAAGGCCAGTGACCACTGAGCCAAAAACCAAGGCAAGAGAACCCTTCAGGCAAGGGCTGGAAGCCCACAAACGAGAACGGTAGAGGGCTCATTGGATCCCTCCCAAAGGCATCTCATGCGTGATGTCAGATCCCCCAAAGCCGCACGGTCGGGACTTTGGGGGATCTGATGGCCAGGCGATGGCGACTGCAGGAGCCAAGGGCCAGCGCTTCAGAAGGCGCGGCGAAGGGCCATGGCCATCTGAGCCATGGCCATCAGCCCATCAGCGCCGTCAGCAGGTGGCATCGGCGAGGGGGTCTGAGAGGGCACGGAGCGGCCTTTCCGTGGCTCCAACACCAGAGGGCCAATCCCCATCAGTGCCGTCAGCGGGAGGCGTCAGTGATCGCCCGAAGTTGGCCAGTGTTCCCCCCGGTTTCTTGAGATGCCCTGCCAGGTCATCCCCCAGGGCCAGGTGCTCAGCGGGCCAAACCGTTCGCGTGGATGATTCCCGGCGAAGCTCCACCCCCAGGGCGGCGGCGCGGGCCTTGATGGCGTTGCGACTGTTCACCCCCCACCGCTGGCCACACTCCCCCAACGTCAAATCAGGCAGAGCCTCAAGGGCCTCAAAGGGGGCAGGTCTAGCCATCAGTGCCGTCAGCAGGTGGCGTCAGTGACAGGAGACTAGGGGCCTCTCTGGGGATCGCCAGGCCTTACTGGGAAAGGCACACAAGGAACCGCTTCGGGCTGCACAACCATCCAAAACGAGTTCATCACTGATACTCCCAGGCGACATCTAATCTCTATTCATCTGCGTGCGTATTAATACCTAAAAGTTTTGAGTTATTAAATAATATTAAGCAAGGGCGACCAGTGGTACTACAGGATTAGGCTTGATTTTGCAACCAAGCCCTGAGACATCATGGCAAGAGACAATGCGTCAATGCCTGGCGTTTATGAGATCTCAGAAGAAGAGTTGGAATCAGTTGCAGCCGGAGGATTCTTCTCCAATGCATGGAAGTTTGTAAGAAGTAATATTATATCACCGGGTATTAGCGCCGCACTAAGAAGAGGCTTTAATTTTAATTGGAGATTCTAGACAGACAAGTCAATAGCCGGGAGTGATTCTGACTTGCTAGTCCGGCAGTGATTCGGTGATTTAAACTAGGAATAGCATATCAGCGATAAACAATAAAGATAAAACTTTACCACTCACATGCCTTTTTGCATTGCTCAAAATCCTGTACCGACTGAACCTATTCAATCGGTACAGTTTTTGTGGGTAGCAACTGGGCATTCCAGCTTTCACGCCACCGCTGACAACACTCCCCCTAGCATCAAATCAGGGAGAGCCTCAAGGGCATCTAAAAAGGGCAGTTTCAGCCATCAGTGCCGTCAGTGGTTGGCGTCACTGACGGGAGAGTAGGGGCCTTTCTCGGGATCGCCAGGCCTTGACGGGGAAGGCACACAAGGAGCCCCGTCAGGTTGCGAAACCATTCCACAACCGGTTGCGCCACTCATTTTCAGGGCTGGCACTGGTGAGACCGTGGGCGCAAGGCAGCCGCAGGCGGGGGGCCTGGCACGGGACCCGAAGGGGTGGGAGGTGCACACCCCACCCATCGAGCGACGGCGGCAAACAACGCGGCATCCTCAGGCGAACGGCGGGGCGGAAGGATCAACGCAGGCAGGGATGGCGGTACGGGTCTATGGCCATGGGAGTTTCAAGGGTTCCCAGGGGATGACAACACGTCTCAGGATTGACAACTTGCGACAACCGCCGACAACCAGGGCGACAACGCGACAACTTGACGGGGCGGAAGCGACAAGGGCGATGGCCGTTGCAACATTTCGTGAAACATTTCGTGAAACTCGTGAAACCTTGAAACATTTGCAACCCCGCACACAACCTTTCGAGCAGGCCGCAGGATGCAGGCAGGGCGAGGCCTGAGGAGTGTTCCCCGCGCCAGACACGCCACCCGTGCGGGCCTCGGGGGGGGATCAGCAGACCGGGGCGAACCCACGCGATCGGTCCTTTGGCGGGCCTGATGGCCAGGGGATGGCCACCGCAGGAGCCAAGGGCCACCGCGTCAGGAGGGGGGGCGATGGTCGCGGGGGGTGGTTGGCGCACTTTTCGACCCTATGGGGTTTCTTCTTCATAGGGTCATTTTTTGCGCCACCTTCTCGAAGCTCCTTGAGCCATTTGGCGGTGAGGGCCTCCCGGCTCACCTCTTCGGGCAGGGCCAGCGGTGCGGCGCTGTACGTGCCTGCCCCCCGGTCTTCGCCTCGGGTGTGGATCCGTCCCACCCGCGTCAGCTCCCACCCCACCGCCCGCAGGAGGGTGCGGAGGGTGCCACTCGGGAGCTTCCCAGGGCTCACCCCCAGGTGGGCCACCACTGCGGCGCTGTGGGCGGTGGCGGTGGCATGGAGGGCCAGCACGGCGGGATCGGTGGCGGAGATCACCTCCCCCCTCCCGAAGCGCTCCAAGAGAGCAGGCACCCCCAGCTCCTGCAGGGTGGCCACCTTCGGCGCCAGGGTCACCCTCACGCAATCCGGGGCGAACGGTCGGCGGTGCTCGGGATCCAGCCGCTCAACCGCCAGCCAATCATGCGCAGGGATCGCAGCCAGGGCCTCAGGGCATGACAGGAGCCAGCTCAACCGCAGGCGATTGGTGGGGCGATCTTCATCGGCGCTCAGAAGCTCCATCGTCATGGGGGCATCTGGAGCCAGGCTCCATCGATCAGCCACCCGGTAGCGTTCCAAAGCGGCGGCTTCCTTGGGCTCCAGCGTGCGGCGGCGCTCCAGCCGGGCCGCATCCACGGGGGAGAGCGGTTCGGCCGTGAGGATGGCTTGCTGTTTGGTTTCCATCCGCCCGTCTCGGATGGCCTTCAGATCGGCGCCAAGGGCGGCCCCGGCCATGGGGCAGGGTTCCGGGCCTGGATTTTGTAGAGACCACCCCTCCCGCTCCAGCAGACCGGCAATGGTGGCGCGATAGGCGAACCGTTGGCGGTTGCGCATGGCTCCCAGCTCTGCCCATGCTCTTCGCCATGCCAGGTCGGGACCGGCTGCCCCCGTGGCTCCAAGGAAGCGATCGTTACCATCAAGCCACCGTTCCAAGGCCTCGGCATCCGTCGCGCCATTGCCCATCCTGAGGGCATTGCCAGGGCTCTTTTCTGGGGCGAAGATCCAACAGGGAACTTGAGGCGAACGGACGCGAGCCAGGGCTTGAGCGACGTGCTCAGGGGCGATCCTGCCGCCGCTGTAGGCGATCACGGCATCCGGCCTCCAGCGCTCCCAGCTCACGCCGGATGAGATGGCAGGGGAGCAGTACAAAACCCACGCGCCACCCTTGGCGGTAGCTTCCGCGATGCGACGGGAGGCGAACCCGTCGGGATCAGCCGCCAGCTTCTCCGCCAGCTCCCGTGTCGTGGAGTCGATCACATCCACTAGGTCATCCGGGCGATGGCGGAGGTGCCTTTCCGCCAAGTTCTCGGGTGCGTTTTGGGATTGTTCTCCTTTCTGGGCTGAGCACCAAACAAGCAAGGAGCCACCCGGTGCCAGGGTGGCAAGCGTTTCGGCCAGCTTCCCCCGGAAGGCCTCAGCGCACCGCTGAGGTGTCGTCAGCCCTTCTTCGCAGTAGAGGGGGCGGCCGGCCATGGGCTGGTGCTCGGAGCGGATCAACAGGGCACGGCGGCCGGTGAGGGCCTCCAGCAGATCCACCGCCCACTGAGCCATCTGCGCATCGGCGGCGATCACTAGGCGAGCGCTGCGCAATTGCTCCGCCAGGGTGCGCAAGACGGCGGCGCGGCGCGGCGCGGTGCGATCGGCGAGGGCGGTTCCTGTCCCGATCAACAGATGCTCAACCTGTTGCATCCATTCGTCCAACACCAACACCCCCCGGCTTCCCGTGTCACCCGTGATGCGAAGTTGCGAGGTGGGACACCAGGAATCAAGGCAGGCGGCCACACCCTGCAAGCGCTCATCGGTGCCAGGGAGCGCACGCCAAGGGGAGCCCACCCGTTCCGCCAGCGCTTGCCCCAAGGCCTCACGGTGGGAGGTGAGGAGGATGGGCACTCCCTCCTGTTGCAGGGGCCTGAGGGCATCTTCTATGGCGCG
>JBIIJA010000247.1:0-4151 GCA_044234195.1 Cyanobium sp.
CCACCGATCCATGCCCCAGCCCCTCCCCACGGACGCCAGCGACTACGTGCTCCTGCACCGGGATACCGGCTCCGCCCTCTACATCACCCGCGCCACGGAGGCGGAGATCCATCGGGCCAATCAAAACCTCAAGCAAGCCGGCCAGCGCTCTCGTTATGTGGCGGCAGGGCACCTGGGGCACCATTCACGGGGGCAGGGCTGAATCGTCCCCATCCGGGGGCATCGCAGCCCATAGAGGTGGGCCCAACCTTGCATCTCACCAGGTCGGCCCCCAATGGCAACTGCAGAGAGCACAAAGGCCATGGGCAACAGCCCGCCCGATCGAGGAGAGGGGCAACGGCGTTGGCTGGAGCAGCTCACCCAGCAATGGCAAGCCGATGGCACCCACCTGCTCAGGCCCATGGGCAGCCGTGACACCTCCACTCCACTGGACCGCTGACTCCCAAGTGGATGGTGATCTCACCGAAACCATCCAGCTGTGCTCTGGATAGGGTTTCACAGCTGCCGGCACCAGGAATGGGAAAGCTTCAACGCCCTGGACGGACACCGCGAGGCGAACCCTATGGACATGGGAGGGTGCAGCGACGGCACCAAGGGCCAACCTGGCCTGCTCTTGCAGTGCTCGCCCTGGTGTTGGCCACCGCTTCCATCCTTCTGTTCAATCAGACCCATTCCGGGGATCCCCTCAAGGTGCGCAGGGAGCTGCGGAAGTTCTGAGAGCCTGCGATCAAGCAGTAGCCGCCGCTGACCTGAGGGCTCAGCCGCTCTGGCTAGCCTCCCCCGTTGCCCTCACCCCGGCAGCCCCGCTGTCATGACACCCACCCCCTGGCGCACCACCGAGGAGTTATGTCACGAGCTGGCCATCAGCCGCTCGACGCTCTTTGCCCTGCGCAAGAGCGGCCTGCTCAAGGAGGGCCGCCATCTGGTGCCCAAGAACCCCACCACCAGCCGCTCCCATCTGCTCTGGCATTTGCAGCGGTGCGAGCTGGCCCTCGGGAGGCTGCCATGAGTGCTGTGGATGAGTCCGACTGGCTGGACACCCCGGCCCTCTGCCAGGCGCTGGCCATCAGCCGCTCCACCCTTGCCCGCTGGCGCGCTCGGGGGCTGCTCAGAGCCGGCCACCATTGGGTGCGCAAAAACCCCGCTTGCCCCCGCTCTGATCTGCTCTGGCATCGGCCTCGCTGCTTCCCTTTGCTGGGCTCCAGCGCATCCCAGCCCTCCACGCCACACCGGCGACACAGACGGACCTCCATCAGGCCAACGCCAACCCCAGCCCTGCCGCGCTGACATTCTTTTAGGAGGCAGAACAGCCCCCGGTGCAGAGCAGCCCAACCCAAAGAAACTGAGGACGTTTACGGGTCATTGTGATTAGGGAGGAGGGGCCGGCTACGCCGCGTCTTCTCGGGGAAGAAATTCAAAGTTGCTGTTCACCTTCGCGGCAGAGATCGCATACACCTCCCCGTGGATGCCAATGGCAATGAAATCGGGATGCCGAATCCTGGCCTCCCCCTCCAACGAGTGCACCACCACCTCATCCCCCTCTGGCACAGGCACCACTTTTGAGAGGGACTTGCGCCAATACTGACCGGATCCCGGCTCGGTTTCGCACCAACTTTGATGAAAAATCTCCTCTTTGCAGGGGTAAGGGGCGCTGCCATCCATAGGCACAATCACCAGATCCACCCCTTTCTGGCCCACCAGAGTGCTGGTGTTTGTCACAAAGGTTTCTGTTGCTCCCTCGATCGGCCGAATGGTGACCCATCCCTTCCGCCTCGCCAGCTGTGGTGCTCCATACACCCGCACCACATCATCCCCTGATGCAAACGTGTACATCGTCATGGAAAGAAGCGCTGATCGTTGCAGCGCTGATGAATATCTTTGGTTTTAGGGAAGCCATGCATGGCTGCAACCCATATTCCAAATCTCTTTGGAACTATTGGCTTTTGCCCATCGCATCGGCCTTTAGATTGTAGCTTTAGACACGAGACATAATTGGCTAGAAGCTTTAGGCCACTCACCCTCCACTTGCACGGTGCTCTGAGAGGCCATCGGATCAGATGACCTCCGAGCGACAAATCGATCCCCAGCCCTCAAGCCACCTTCTCCTCCCCCAGCAGCCGGCGCACCACCGCCGCCTTGGTCTGCTCACCACTGATCTCCCGCAAATACGTCCTGCGGTGCACCTCCGGGCTGTGGCCCATCACCGCTGCCACATCCGCGTAGCTCCAGGTGGTGCTCTCCCTGGCGCGAATCGCGTATGCATGGCGCAGGTCGTAGGGCACGCAGCGTTCCTTGCGCCTCTGGGCCTTTCTGCCCCCTTGGGCAGGCGCGGTCTCCACCCAGGCATAGAGCTTGTGGCGCAGCTCAAAGTCCGCCTTGGCATCACAGCTGCGCAGCTTGTGGCAGCAGATCGCCCCCAGCCGCTCGTTGTTGTCGCAGCGTTTCACCGCATCCCTGCTTGGATCAAAGGCCTGGCCTTCCTCATTGACATAGCGGGGCTTGTGGCGGGCCCGCAGCTCTGCCAGCCGCTGCTCCCCAGTCGCCCCGCCCAGTTGATATCGCTCCACCCAGGCCGCAGGCAAGGGCACCGCCGCCCGAAAGCCCGTTTTGGTCACCTTGATGTGGTGGGCTGCTTCCCCCACCGTGATTAAGCCGTGCTCATCCGGCAGAGAGCCGATGTGCCACACCTCATGGGGCCGCAGGCCATAGGTGGCCACCATCGCAAACACCCAACCCCACAACGGCTCCTCTTCCATCACCTGATCCAGCCACTCCTCGATCGCCTCGGTGGTGGGGATGCGGCGCCTGCTTTGGCCAGCGGCCACCAAAGCCTGCTTCTTGCGGTTCACCATCCCCTTGAGCTCGCTGCTCAACTCTTCCGGCGCAATTGCGCCAAAGCCCGCCCTCCTCAACAGAGACACCACCTCCCGCTTCTGGCGGAAGCCTTGCTTGTGAGTGGCCATCGGCTGCAGCGGTTCACTCGGATCCTCCAAATGCGCCTTGAGGCTTTCGCTGGTGTGCAACGCAAAACGCCTGACATCCTCTGCCGTAGCGGGCAGATCCGCAGGCAGCAGGCAGAAGTAGCCCTTACCGCGAAAGGGGCCCACCAGGTTCATGTTCACCCCCTGGCCCCGTTGAAACGCCACCACCGCCTGGCAGATCTCAGGCCAGCTGGGGTGACGGAGAGGGGTGGGCTTTCGTTCACCGGCCAGCTCAGCCCAATCAAAGGAGGCTGGCTCCTTCGCTAGAGCGACGACCTTCTCGTAGAGGCGCTCGATGGCCGTTGGATCAGCAGCGCTGTAGCCCCGCACAGCCCGCTCCTTGGTGCCTCCACCCGGAAGCACCTCATACACACTGAGCCAGGAGCTGTGGGCTCGCTCGCGAATGCGGAACGGCAGCCCTCCAAGGCGGAGCATGCCGTTGACCCGATCCAGGGGGGTGATGAGACTGGCCATAAAGCAAGTGCGCACCTGGGACGTCTGAGGGTTCCGAGGCACACAGCCCATGTCTTGAGACCCTCTCAGTGAGACGGGTCCGCTGGCATTACTCCTTGGCAGTACTGCCAAGGAAATGACTCAATTACACATCTGGGCGGACTTCCCCGGACTTACTCCGGCCTGCAGATGCAGGGGTCAGAAGCCTGCAAAACCCTTGCCCTAACAGCAAAAAGCCTGTCGTCTCAAGGGGAGAGAAGGAATGGGTCGCCTGAGATTCGAACTCAGGACCAATCGGTTAAAAGCCGAGTGCTCTACCGCTGAGCTAGCGACCCTGGTGCGCTCCGTGCCGATCTGGTGGATAGGGCGTGATTGCCTAGCGAAGGTATCACCCAGGGCGGGGGGGCCACAATGGACAGGAAAGGCAATGGGGTCATGGTGAGGTCTGTCGACGATCTGGACAGCCGTCGGCCCTGGCCATCTCCCACCATCCATCCAGAGGCCTGGGTGGCTCCTTCAGCTGTGGTGGTGGGGGATGTGCGAATGGAAGCGGGCGCCAGCCTCTGGCCCACGGCCGTGGCCAGAGGGGATGTGTGCCCCGTGGTGATCGGGCGCGATAGCAACGTGCAGGACGGGGCGGTGCTGCATGGAGATCCGGGCCAGCCCGTGCGGATCGGGGCAGAGGTGACGGTTGGGCATCGGGCGGTGGTGCACGGA
>JBIIJA010000260.1:0-4041 GCA_044234195.1 Cyanobium sp.
CTAGTGGCGGCCGGCTCGGTGGTGACCAAGGATGTGCCGGCCGGCGCCCTGGTGATGGGGGCTCCAGCCCAGGTGAAGCGCCAGCTCAGCGGGGAGGCCCAAGAGGAGCAGCGCCTCCATGCCCGCCGCTATCGCCAGCTTGCGGAAGCCCACGCGGGTCAGAGCCAGCAGACGGGATTTGAGCGCCACGGTTGAGGGGCATGGGGGCGGGCCGCGTTACAAGCCGCCACCGGGACAGCTCAGGTTTCAGACAGGTCTTTAAGATCACCCTCATCTGATTTGCCGCTCCATGGATCTCCGGGTTGTGCTTGTGGCCGCTCCCATCCTTCTGGCCGCGAGTTGGGCCGTGTTCCACATCGGCCGGGCGGCCGTGGGTCAACTGCAGTTGTTCCTCAAGCGGGCCAAGGCCTGAACCCCTTGTCGTCCATCGGCACAAGATCTCCAGGCGACTTTTGGGGCCCTGAGGTCTTTGGCCTGTCGTGAAGCTTTTGCTCGGCCTTAGTGCTTGGCTCAGCTTGAGTGCTTGGCTCGGCCTGACCCCTTGGCTCTGCTCTCCTTAGCTCGGCCTGATCAATTGGTTCGGCTTGAACACTTGCCTGGGCCTGAAGCTTCCATCTCTTTCTTCCTCGCTCCACCAGGCCGTCCTCTCTCCCGCAGGTTGAGGTCAGCACCGGGCTGCACACAGAACTGTCGCGTGAGCTTGAGGGCAAGGGGAGAACTTCTTGGCTTGGCTCCAGTTCGCCATGAGCGGGGCCTATTGCCTAGGTTCACGTGTGTGATCAAGCCGTTTCCGATGTGACCAACTCCGTCCTCGTCATCGGCGCGGGACTGGCTGGCACGGAAGCTGCCTGGCAAGTGGCCTGTGCCGGGGTGCCAGTGACTCTGGTGGAGATGCGCCCCGCCCGTCGATCGCCCGCCCACCACAGCACCGACTTTGGAGAGCTGGTCTGCAGCAACAGCTTCGGAGCCCTGGCGACGGATCGGGCGGCGGGCCTGCTCCAGGAGGAATTGCGTCGGCTCGGTTCCTTGGTGATCCGCAAGGCCGATCTGCATGCCGTGCCCGCTGGAGGCGCCCTGGCCGTGGATCGTGGCCGCTACAGCGCCGCTCTCACCGAGGCGCTCGCCAACCATCCACTGGTCACCATCCTCCGGCGGGAACAGGAGGCCCTTCCCCCGCCCGATCAGATCACGGTGCTCGCCACCGGGCCCCTCACGGCCGAGGCTCTGGCGGACGACCTACGGGCCTTCACGGGCCTGGAGGCTTGTCACTTCTTTGATGCAGCCAGCCCGATCGTGGAGGGGGAAAGCATTGATTTAACGGTGGCCTTTCGGGCTTCCCGCTACGACAAAGGTGACGCGGATTACATCAACTGTCCCATGGACCAGGAGCGCTACCACCTGTTCCGGGAAGCCCTGTTGAGCGCTGAGCAGGCCCCGCTGAAAGATTTTGAACAAGAAACCGCGTGCTTTTTTGAAGGCTGCTTACCGATCGAGGAGCTGGCTCGCCGCGGAGAAGACACCATGCGGTATGGACCGCTGAAGCCCATCGGCCTGTGGGATCCGCGCTGGGGGGATCTGCATGATCGGGATGTGCGCAGGGCCAAGCGGGCCCATGCGGTGGTGCAGCTGCGGCAAGAAGATCGGGACGGACGCCTGTGGAACCTGGTGGGCTTCCAGACCAATCTGCGCTGGGGGGAGCAAGCCCGGGTGTTTCGCCTGATTCCAGGCCTGGAAGACGCAGAGTTTGTGCGGTTCGGGGTGATGCACCGCAACACCTTCCTCGAATCACCCAAGCTTCTCGATCCCACCTTGCAGTTCCGCCTTCGCCCAACCCTGCTGGCGGCCGGCCAACTGACGGGAACGGAGGGCTACACGGCCGCGGTTGCCGGAGGCTGGCTCGCGGGCACCAATGCGGCCCGACTGGCCAGAGGTTTGACGCCCATCACCCTGCCCCCCACCACCATGGGAGGCGCCCTCACCCATTTCATCGCCCAGGCTCCCTGTGAAGGGAGTGGCCGTCGGGGCGGCTTCCAGCCCATGCCCCCAAATTTCGGCCTCATGCCCGAGCTGGAGGAGCGCATCCGGGAGAAACGCCTCCGCTTGGCCGCCTACCGGGATCGGGCCCTGGCCGCCTTGGAACGCCTTCAACAGAGCGAGGCTCTGGCGGTGGTGGGTTAACGGAACGATCGCCTGCCTTAGGGCAGGGACGGCGTCAATGATTCTGAAACGAGGTGCTGAGGGAGCTGATCAATTTCCGCGAAGGTGGATCAGGAAATGTTGCGCAAATCCCAAGACAACCTTGATCTTGAAAAAAGGAGCTTGAGCAACAGTTATCAACAGTGGAAGAAGACCTGCCCACATGGTCCTTCTGTCCACAGAACGGTGATCAGGGTCTTCCTCAACGCACAAACATTCGCACTCTTTGATCTAACCATTTCTTTCCAATCATGATTCGCAGAATCTTCAGGCCATCACCCCTGATGGGCGCTATGGCCGCTGTTGTCCTTTCAGTGGTCCTCCTAGTTCAAGTTGCCGCCGCTTCCGCCGCCACCCTGTCGGAAGACATGGTGCAGGCCAGCAAAGATGCCTGCGTCAACCTGGCAAGGCGCCGGGGCTTCACGGTGGAACAGGTGATCAATGCCCAGCCCGCTGGTGGCGACAGCGCCAGTGTGGTGCTGAAGCTGATGAAGGCGGGTGAGCCCTATGAGTTCAAGTGCGGCTTCTCCCAAGCCATCGACCATTTCGACGAACCAGCCCCAGTGGCCACTGCCCAGCGGAACGCTGTGGCTCAAGCCCCTGCCGCCGTCGCCCAGCGGCCCCAGGCCACGGTGACCCCCGCTCCTGCAGCGCCAAGGGCGGAGGCACGCCAAGAGGTGCGCAGGGAGAGGGCCGTGGTGGTGGATCGCAATCGCCAGCGGCAAGCTGATGTGAACACCGATCGGGCCGCGAAGGGCCGCTTCAATGCCCTCTGGCTGCTGCCCCTGCTCCTGCTGCCCCTGGCCGCAATCCTCCTCCGCAACAAAGAGGAAGAAACGGTGACCACCACCCGGGTGAGCACCCCGGCCATCAAGTCCACCATCGTGGAAGCCCTGCTCCGCTCCCAGGACTCGGCCATAGAGGTGCGCTCCGGTGCTGGCCTCACCCACGCCGTCACCCGCACCATCCCTGCGGGAAGCAAGGTGCGCCTGAGCGGCCGCTATGAAAACGACTGGGCCGAGCTGGCTGAAAGCGGCTGGATCAGCATCGAGTCCCTCACCGCCGATCCCCGCGGAACGGCCGTGAAGAGCTACTCCTCATGACCTAGTCCGGCCCCCAACGGGCGGGCTCCAAGCAAAACTGCGGATGCTGCTCAGACGCAGCATCCGCTTTTTTATTGTTAACCGAAACATTCTTTCATGAGTTTTTTTATTCGCGTCATGGCCGGCGCCTGCCTTGAGCCCCACTCTCCTCCATCAAGATCCGGTAAGACCACTAAAGAGATTTGGTGCTGATTCCACTCCAGGGAGCAGCTTAGGGATAGGTTGGTGAAGGGTCCAGTCATGCGGCCTATTGACGTTGTCAACAGGCAACACAATGCTGCCTGTGCGTCAATTTTGTACTTCTCCGTTCCTTTGTCTTTCTGTTCACAATGGCCACTCGTACCGTCATTGGTTTGTTCACTGAGAATGACAGTGCTTCCAAGGCCCTAGCTGACCTTGTCGCAGCTGGCCTGCATCGTGATGCCCTGGATCTGCTCAGTGCAGATGATGCCTCCGATGCACCTAAGCTGCGTGCTCTCTCCGATTTGGTGCCCGATCCTGATCTCTCTATCTATCTGGAAGGTGTTCGTCAGGGTGGCACCCTGCTGACAGCGCAGGTGCCCGCCAGTGCCGAGGCCCGTGCCGCTGAAATCATCGGTTCCTTTGCACCGGTGAACATCCGCGAACATGCGGTCACACTCAAGCAACACAATCCGAAGTTAACTGCGGAATTGATTGATGCCAAGCACGATCCAAACGTGCTGGAAGTGGTGGAAGAAGTGGTCGACCTCGGCAAAGAAAA
>JBIIJA010000291.1:0-3584 GCA_044234195.1 Cyanobium sp.
TCCACATCCTCCGCCATCGTTGCCAAGATCCGCTGAGCCTCCCAGAGCTGGGCCTGGGCATAGTTCGCGTTCGCGATCAAACTCGCCATGCCTGAACTCCATTTTTCGTGAAATGGCAGTTGCTCACCTGGCCTTCAAACCTGCCTAATGCACGGATCACATCCATTCGCTTCTCTGTGGGCACGAAAAACAGCATGAAGCCCCCGCCACCTGCTCCAGACACTTTGCCGGCGAGCGCGCCCGCCCGTATCGCGGCGTCATAAATCTCCTCGATGTGGGGGTTCGAGACAGTATGAGCCGAACGCTTCTTGTTTTCCCAGCCCGCGCGCATCGATTCAACGACGCCGCCAAAATCCCCGCGCAGCAAGCATTCCTTCAACACCGAGGCCTCTCGCTTGACCCCATGCAAGGCCGCAATCGAAGCAGCAAGGCCGGCGGAAACTCCCCTGCTCTGTTCAGCGATAATCGAAGCTGACTCGCGAGAGACCCCTGTGAAAAACAATACTAGAGAAGCCTCAAGCTCACAGAGCACCCAATTCTTGATCCTCAGTGGTGTGACAACTGCCCGCTCATCAGCGTAAAACTCCATGAAGTTAAAGCCTCCGAAAGTCGCTGAGTATTGATCCTGCCGGCCGCCTTGCAAACCACAATCAATTCGCTCAATTTGGAAAGCGAGATTGGCGGTTTGATAATCATCCATAGGCACGTTTAAGAGCTCAGAAAATGCCCGGATCATCGCCACAACGAGGGTAGAGGATGCGCCCAGCCCAGAGCCCACTGGTGCATCGCAGAACGTGCGCAGCTCGATTGAAAGCGGCCTGGAGCCATTAAAATTAGTGACGAAGTAGTTGTAGATGGATTTATGGAGATCGAGGTTGCCATTGAGATGCAATGGCGATGTCAATGGGGATTCTAGCTGCAACTGGCGATCCGTGGCCAAAAGCCGAACGATTGGATCGTCAAGGGTTTGAATTACAGCATAGGCATAACGATCGACAGTTGCATTAAGCACACAGCCACCATGCAGGTCGCAAAAGGGGGAAACATCCGAGCCGCCTCCAGCGAGACCTAGTCGAAGCGGGGCGCGAGATCGAATCAACACTTGACTAATGATCGAGAACGGTGGAGGGGCTTATATTGGCATAGATTTGACCTCCAAAAACATTGGCATAGATATGCCTAGTAGAGTCGTGTCTCATTAGGACAGTTGATATCGTTTCCGATAGCCCAGCATACCGGAGAGTGTGCTTTTGGCAGGACAAGCTGGCAAGGTAGACGATGGCAACTGCTGGCGGTTGGCCTGGGCAAAAGACAACCAGAAAACAGGCTCGGGCTCAACATATCTTTGATTGAAATAGTGACTCAGGCAGACTGTGGAATTAATGGAAAGTCTTATTGAAAAAGGCTTTTCCACTACAGCAAGGCAGTTCAATGGAAAGTCACTGGTCACTTTCTAGAGATAATGCAATGATGACCCATCAACCACTGCCCCCACCCCCGGAGCCCACCCCAGAGCTCCTGGAGCGAGCCGCCAACGTGCGCCGTGGGGCGAAGGCCCTGGCCCAATGCACCGATCGTGAGCGCAGCGACGCCCTGCAGGCCATGGCCACTTACCTGGAGCGCGCCAAGGAGCTGATCCCCCTGGGTGAAGGTGGTTTCGATGCCGCTGCCGGAGTAATTGAGCACCCGCACCCGGCTGGCCATCTGCTGGGTGAGGCGCTCCGCCGCCCGGGCCAGGTCCAGCTTGATCACTTCGCTGGGGCAGGAACCCACCAGGAAAAGGGTGCGAATTTCGGGGCGCCGTTCCAGTAGATCGCGAACCAACCGGTCAAGCTCGTCGTTGGCATCGGCCAGCCCCGTCAGATCTCGCTCCCCGAGAATGGCCATGCCGAAACGGGGCTCGGCAAAGATCATCACGCCGGCGGCGCTCTGAATCAGGTGGGCGCAGGTGCGGGAGCCCACCACCAGGAAAAGGCATCGGGCATGCGACGGTGCAGCCAGACGATGGAGGTGAGCCCGCAGAACACCTCACGTTGGCCGCTTTCCTTGAGCACCTCGGGAAGGGGGCTGCTGCCTCAAGCGCTGGCAGCGACTCCAGCGGGGGTGACGACCATAGATTGATTACGGCACTGACCCCTCAGAGCTAGCGAAGCCCAAAGCTCGATGGGGGGTCTCGGCACATCTTTTGGGGTGGGGGTTGGCTCCATGAGCGAGGAGACCTGGAAAGGAGTGGGAGGCTGGGGAAGGGGAGATGCGACCTCGAGTGAACGATCAGCGTCAATATGGAGCGACACCTGCTCGTTCAAGCTCAGTTTGCGAAGCTGGGAGCGAACGGGAAACTGCTTTGCTAAGGTATGCTACCAGTAAATTTTATTCAATCACGGATGGACGCTAGGCATCAGAGATGGCACAATTTTTATAGTATCAAAACACACATATACCCTGACCAAGGAAGTCCAAGGATAAAGTTCAAAAATTAATCACTATCCACACAAAATCCAAAGGAGTTAGCAAATGGATCAGCTCTGGCTTGCGAAAAATGTTCTTGCAACATTAAAAGAACCTTTCAGAGCACCTTCCGATGGTGAATTCCTCAACATCGAGCGTTGCTTAGAGATAGTGGATACGACTATTGATTATGTTGGTCGCCACAACTCCTCTGTTGAATACGACTATCTTTCAAGCCATCGCCGAAGGCTAGCAGAATCATTGTCTTGGATACCGATGGCAAGCCATAAGAATGCAGCTTGCATTGATGTGGGTTGTTATGGATATATGGCGTTTTGGGCGCATGTTCACCTTGGCTACTCCTGTGTAGAAGGGGTTGAATACCGATCAGACCGTCCACCAGGTGTGAACGAGTTTGAGCTTACCGTAGGTGACAAAACTGTGAAAGTGGCTATTTATAATTTTGACATCAGTGAAAAGGTGTGGAAGATTTCCCGGACCTATGACACAGTACTTTTTTTTGAAACGCTTGAGCACGTTTGCACGGATCCAGTTGGGATTATGGCAAATATTGGCACATTGATGACTGACAAGTCATCGCTTGTGATGTCAGTTCCAAATTCAGTATCTTACAGAACACTTCGAGAATTTATCGGCGGCACTCCACCATGGGTTTATTGGTTTTTCCATCCAGATCTTTCTCACGAACCTCGTCATTGTTTCGAATACACGCCCTTTATTCTTAAGATGTTGTTGCGCTCTGCAGGATTTGAGGAGGAGGCTTTTCGAACTCTTTACGCCTATGCAGAAGAATCTTGGCTGGGTGGTGAACTAACCATTGCCAAATCACTTTCGATCGAACCAAAACTATTCGGGGATGTCATCTTGGTCGTGGCAAAAAAGATATTTACAAGTCCACCGATTCGCTACCCCCACTGCATCTACGATTCAGAAGGGTACTATAAGACTACATATCCCCTTCTAGAGCCAATCTTTCGCTCCCGTATCGATGGCTTCGTTGAACAGCAGACTAACTCGCAAAGAATATTCAACGAACAGAATGAAAGTCTTACCCTACTCTCGGGCCACCTAGAGGAACGAAAAGCTGAGATTCACAATCTTAACAAAATTATAAC
>JBIIJA010000093.1:0-7449 GCA_044234195.1 Cyanobium sp.
AAAGCAGGGCCTGAAGGATCGGACCACACTCAACGCCCTGCGCCATTTCGGCACAGGGATTGGTTTAGCCCCTGCCGAGCTGTGGACGGTGGTGGAGGCCCCTGCCGGCGAGCTGGTTGTAGACCTAGAACTCCTGACTGCTTGCCTCGCTCAACTTCAGTAAGTTC
Source organism: Cyanobium sp. (assembly GCA_044234195.1). Taxonomy (GTDB): domain Bacteria; phylum Cyanobacteriota; class Cyanobacteriia; order PCC-6307; family Cyanobiaceae; genus Cyanobium. Next base: position 168 of record JBIIJA010000093.1, read on the forward strand.
AGATCATTTCAGTCAAGTTCAGATAGTTTCAGTTAATCCCAGACAATTTCAGGCAATCCAAGGCAATCCCAGGCAATTCCAGACAGTTTCAGGTAGTTTCAGGCAATTGTCATGGCAAATATGCACGTCGCTTTTTGTCGTTCTTTCTCTGTATTTTCTCTCGTCTCCTCGTCAGATGGCATGAGTCTCTGCGATCGGTAGTGGTGTTTTTTGCGGATGCAGGGGGGCGCGCTGCTCGCCAGCCATCAAGCGGTTGAGGGCATTGACGAAGGCCTGAGCTGCCGCCACCACGATGTCGGTGTTGGCAGCATGGCCGGAATACAGCACCCCATTCCGGCGCAGCCGGATCGTCACATCGCCCATGGCATCGATGCCTTCGGTGACACTTTTGACGGAAAACTCCACCAGTTCGTTGGGCACTTGGGCGAGCTGATTGAGGGCCTGGCACACCGCATCCACTGGACCTGTGCCGATCGCGGCTTGGCTCTGCTCTCCGCCCTCGCTGGTTTCCAGGGTGACGGTGGCCGTGGGCAGCAGGCCCGTTCCGCAGCTCACCTGCACCCGTTTGAGCACGAAGCAGGCTTCATCTTGGAGCTGCACTTGTTCGCTCACGATCGCTTCTAGATCGCGATCACTCACTTCCCTTTTGCGATCAGCCAGTTCTTTGAAGCGGCCAAAGGCCTCATCCAGATCAGCCCGCTCCAGCTGATAGCCGAGTTCCTCCAGCCGGGCCCGGAAGGCGCTGCGGCCGGAGAGCTTGCCCAAGGAGAGGCGGTTGTCCGCCAGCCCCACGGTGCGAGCGTCGATGATTTCGTAGGTGAGCCGATGCTTCAGCACGCCATCTTGATGAATGCCCGATTCATGGGCAAAGGCATTGGCCCCCACTATGGCCTTGTTGGGCTGCACCGCCATCCCTGTGAGATTGGAGACCAGCCTTGAGGTTTTGGTGATCTCTTCGGTGCGCACGGCCGTCAGGGGCAGGGGGCTCTCCGCGGGGCGGCCCAGGAAGGGATTGAAATAGCTGCGGCGCACATGCAGGGCCATGACCAGCTCTTCGAGGGAGGCATTGCCAGCCCGCTCGCCGATGCCGTTCACGGTGCATTCCAGTTGGCGGGCACCGTGCTTGACGGCCTCCAGAAAGTTGGCCACCGCCAGCCCAAGATCGTTATGGCCGTGCACAGAAATCACGGCCCGATCGATGTTGGGAACGGAGCGGTTGATGCCCGCGATCAGCTCGCCGAATTCCGCGGGGGTGGCATAGCCCACTGTGTCGGGGATGTTGATGGTGGTGGCGCCGGCATCGATGGCGGCGGTGATCACCTCATGCATGTAGTCGGGATCACTCCGGCCGGCGTCCTCACAGGAAAATTCCACGTCCTCCACCAGGGAGCGGGCATAGGCCACCATCTCCCGGGTGATCTCCAGCACCTCGGCGCGGCTCTTGCGCAGTTTGTGCTCCAGGTGAATGTCGCTGGTGGCGATGAAGGTGTGGATGCGGCGGCGGGAGGCGGGGGCGACGGCCTCGGCGCAGGCCTTGATGTCGCCCGTGGCGGCCCTCGCCAGGCCACAGATCACGGGACCATCCGGGGTGCCCACGGTGGAGGCGATGCGCTGCACGGCATTGAAGTCGCCCGTGCTGGCGAAGGGGAAGCCGGCTTCGATGATGTCCACCCCCAGGCGGGCGAGCTGCTGGGCGATGGCGAGCTTTTCCTCCAGGTTGAGGCTGGCGCCGGGGGATTGCTCCCCGTCGCGGAGCGTGGTGTCGAAAATCAGAATCCGACCGGGATCGCGCGCCATCACAACCAACAGGGTTAAGCGGAATGACTATGAGTTAGGCCCCATTCTAGGGGGTGGTGCCCCTCTCTCCCCTGTCCCTCCAAATTGGCGAGTGGAGACGGGCCGTACAGTGTTCAAGCCGCAGGATCTCCATGGCCGCAGGTGCTTTGGCCCTGGTGCTCCACGCCCATCTTCCTTACGTCCGCTCGGGGGAGCCAGGGTCCCTCGAAGAGGACTGGTATTTCCAGGCGCTTCAGGAGTGCTACATCCCCCTTTTGCGCACCCTGGAGGCCGCCCAGGCCGATCCAGCCCAGAGGCCGCGCCTCACCCTTGGCCTCTCGCCAACCCTTCTCTCCCTCCTGAGTGACGAACCCTTGAATCGGGGGTTCCTCCCCTGGTTGAAGGTGAGGCTTGAGCTCTTGACCGAGGCCCCCAGCGAACTCCTCGACCCCGCTGCCGCTTTGGCGCAAGAACTGGAGACGGTGGCCCGCGATTGGCAGGCTTGCGGCGGCCAGCTGTTGGCTCGCTTTCGCTTGCTGCAGCAGGCGGGGGTGCTCGATCTGATCACCTGTGCCGCCACCCACGGCTATCTCCCCCTCCTGCGCGACTCTCCCGAAGCCGTGCGGGCCCAGCTTCTCACCGCAGTGCGGGAGCATCAGCGGCTCCTGGGGGAGCGGCCGCTTGGGATCTGGCTCCCGGAATGCGCCTACTACGAAGGGTTGGACCAGCAGTTGATGGCCTGTGGCCTGCGCTACAGCCTCCTGGATGGCCATGGCCTGCTCCATGCTCAGCCGAGGCCGCGCTATGGGGTCTATGCCCCGATCTGTTCGCCGGCCGGGGTGGCCTTCTTTGGCCGCGACAGTGCCTCCACCCTGCCGGTGTGGAGCGCCAGCCAGGGGTATCCAGGGGATGGGGCCTATCGGGAATTCCACAGGGATCTGGGCTGGGATCTGCCGGAGGACCACCTGCAGGCCCTGGGGGTGCGCAGCCGGCGCCCCCTCGGCCTCAAGCTCCACCGCGTCACCGCCCAGGGCTGCCCCCTCGACCACAAGCAGCCCTACGATTCCGCCTCGGCCCAGGCTCGGGTGGCTGAGCATGCTGCCGCCTACCTCCAGAGCCGAGTGGATCAGCTCCATGGCCTCACCAATGCCATTGAGCGGCCCCCCTTGCTGGTGGCGCCCTTTGATGCGGAACTCTTCGGCCATTGGTGGTTTGAGGGGCCCCGCTTCCTGGCTGAGCTGTTTCGCCAGGGGCCGGCGGCCGACTTGCAGTTCTCCCATCTGCGGGAGGTGTTGGCCCAGGGCCACCCCCTGCAGGTGTGCCAGCCCTCGCCCTCTAGCTGGGGCCAGGGCGGGTATCACGATTACTGGCTCAATGACAGCAACGCTTGGGTGGTGCCCGAGTGGCAACGGGCCTCTCGCGCCATGGTGCGTCGGGTGAATCGCGGGGTGGGCAGCGCCCAGCAGCGCCGCTGGCTCACCCAGGCGGGCCGAGAGTTGCTGCTGGCCCAGAGCTCGGATTGGAGTTTCATCCTGCGGGCGGGCACCACCACCTCCCTGGCCAAAGAGCGCATCCATCGCCACCTGGATCGCTTTTGGCGGCTGATGGATGCCATTGAAAACCAGACACCGCTCAAGCCGGAGTGGATTCACGCGGTGGAACAGGAAGACGGTCTGTTCCCCTCCCTCAACGCGGCGGATTGGACGAGCCGGCCTGAAACCTCCCTGGGCCTCGGCCTTGGCGAGGGGGACCCCCACTAACGACCTCCCCTTCCAAGTGTGTAGCTTGCGCCAACCCTGCACGCCTTCGCCAGGCCAGCCATGAGTCCAGGTTTGTTCACGCAATCGTCGCTGTTTGGCATCGGGATCGCCTTCAGCCCCTTGCACATCGGCGTGGTGACCCTGCTCCTACTCGGCCGGGCGCCGTTGCGCCGCTCCTTTGCCTATGTGCTGGGCTGGACCCTGGCCAATGTGTTGGCGGTGGCAGCCCTGATGGTGTTGGGGCAGTTTTTTTCCATCAGCCTCAGCCATGGGGAACGGGAGCAGGTGTTGATCGATCTGTTGGGGGCCGGCGCCTTGCTGGCCCTTGGCCTCTATCAGCTCACCCCCCAGGCGCTCATGGGGGAAGAGGGGATGGCCCTCAAGCTGATGAACCGCCTGCCCGAGGTGGACACCTTGATGCTCATCGCCATTGGGGCGGCCGGGGCGTTGCTCACGCCTGAGAACCTGGTGTTTTACCTCAAGGAAGCTGGCCTGCTCCTGATCAATCACCCTGGCCTTTCGGCCGATCTCGAGGTGAGTGGTCTGTTCGCTCTGGCGGCCAGCTCCCTCCTGCTGCTCCCGCCGTTGGCATGGATCGTGAGCCGGGGCTCGATTCGGGAGTCGATCGCTCGACTGGAAGAGTGGTTGCAGCACAAGGCTGAATGGCTGGTGGGGGTGCTCGCCCTGGTGTTTGCGGCTTACCTGCTCTATGAGGGGATCTATGGGCTGGAAACCATGATGAGAGCCCTTCCCTAGGCCAAAGGGCTGGCAGCTGAATTAGAGGATTTGATCCAGAAGAATTAGAGGATTTGATCCAGAAAGCGCCTCGTGCGCTCATGGCTGGGATTCTTGAAGAACACATCTGGAGTGGCTTCTTCCACCACTTCCCCCTCCGCCATGAGCACCACCCGATCGGCCACCTGCTCAGCGAATTTCACCTCATGGGTCACCACCACCATGGTGATGTCATCGTTGGCCAGGTTGCGCATCACATCCAGCACCTCCCGCACCATCTCCGGATCCAAGGCGCTCGTGGGTTCATCAAATAGAAGAATCCGCGGCTCCATGCACAGGGCACGGGCGATGGCCACCCGTTGCTGCTGGCCTCCGGAGAGTTGACCGGGGTATTTCTCGGCTTGCTCCGCAATGCCCACCCGCTGCAGCAGAGCCATGGCCTGCCGTTGCACCTCCTCCCTCGGTCGCTTGCGCACCATCACCGGAGCCAGGGTGAGGTTGTCGAGCACGGTGAGGTGGGGGAAGAGATTGAATTGCTGGAATACCATGCCCACCTCTCGGCGAATGGCATCGATGTTGCGCAGGTCGTTGGAGAGCGCAATGCCATCAACTGTAATGCTGCCCTTTTGAAAATCTTCGAGCGCGTTGAAGGTGCGAATAAAGGTGCTCTTGCCTGAGCCTGATGGCCCCATCACCACCACCACCTCCCCTTTGTGCACCTGAAGATCGCACCCCCGCAGGGCATGGAAGCCATTGGGATACCACTTCTGCACGTCGCGGGCAGCGATCATCACGGAATTGGCTTGGGCTGCGGAGGGAGTCATGGGCGTGGGGGCAGGGCGCATCAACGGCTTGGGATGGTTTGGGGATCGAGGCGTCGCTCCAGGGCGCGGCTGCCCAGCCCGAGGGCCGCGCAACAACACCAGAACAACACGGCCAGGGTGAGGTAAACCTCGGCGTTTTTGCCCAAATAAGCAGGGTTGGCCATGACGGTGCGGGCCACACCGAGCAGTTCCAGCAGGCCGATCAGGGACAGCAAGGTGGTGTCTTGGAGCAGGGAGATGAATTGCCCCACCATGGCTGGAAGGGCCACCCTCAGGGCCTGGGGAAGCACCACCTGCTGCAGGGCCTGGGGGTAGGACAGGCCAAGGGAGCGGGCAGCCTCCACCTGCCCTGTGGGCACGGCCGCTAGGCCGGAGCGCACCGCCTCGGCCAGATAGGCCGCCGCAAAAAAGGTGAGCACCCAGGCCGCACGCCACACCCGTTCGGGGGCCAGGCCATTGGGCAGCAGGAAACCAAGGATGTTTTGACCGAGAAACAGCAGGGTGATCAGGGGGGCGCCACGGATGAACTCGATGTAAAGCACCGAGGCCCATCGCAGCAGGGGCAGCTCGCTGCGGCGGCCCAGGGCCAGAAGCACCCCCAGGGGAAAACACAGGAGGATGGCGAAGCTGGCCGCCAGCAGGGTGAGCAGGAGCCCCCCCCATTCCGAAGGGGACACCTTCACCAACCCCAAACCGCCACTGATCAGCACCATGCCGAAGAGGTAGATGGCAGGCCAGACCAAGGGGACGAGGCGTAGCGCTCGCTTTGGAACTTGGCGGCCAAAGCGCCCGGCCAGCCAGCGCACAACCAGCAACAGGGCCGCCAGGGCCCACCAGCGGGCCTGGAGGCCTGGATCGAGGCCTAGGGCCCAGGGGAGCCAGAGGGCCAGCCCAGCCAGCACGGCTGCGGCCAGACGGTCGTTGCGAGGCCAGAGAGTGATCTTGAGATCGGAGGGGACCCGATCGGAGCGGGGGTGGGCCCGCAGCAGCCCCCAGCTCAGGCCGGTGGCGGCCACCAGAAGGGTGGTGAGCAGCCACAGGCGCCACTGCTGCTCGATGGGGTAGCGGCCCACGGCAAAGAGGGTGCTGTTGGCCTGAATCACGGCCCACTGGGCCGTGAAGAAGGCCCAGCGCAGAAGGCCACCCACCGCCAGGGCGAGGAGGGCCAGCAGGCCCACGCTGAGCAGGCCATCCCCTGGAGTGGCAAAGAGTTCGTGGCGAAGTCGGCGCAGCAAGGGATTCATCTCAGCGCTCCCGGATCTGCACGAGGCGATTGAGGCCATTCATCAGGGCGGAGATCAACAGATCCAGCCCCAGATAGGCCCCCAGCAGGATCAGATAGACCTCCACGGCCCGGCCGGTTTGATTCAGGGTGGTTTCGGCCACGGAATAGAGATCGCTAAAGCCAACGGCGACCGCCAAGGAGGAATTCTTGGCCAGGGAGATGTATTGGGTGTTCAGGCCAGGAAGGATCACCCGCAGGGCCTGGGGCAGCACCACCTGCCGCAACGTGGTGAACCAGCGCAGGCCAAGGGAGGAGGCTGCTTCCCACTGGCCCTTGGGCACTGCGGCGATGCCCCCCCGCACCACCTCGGCGATGAAGGCACCGGAGTAGATGATCAGCCCCGTGAGCAGGGCGGCAAACTCCACGCTGAGGCGGACGGGGGCCTGCCAGACCCCATTCACCAGCTGGGGGAGCTGCCAGCGCCAGCCCTCCGCCAGACCTGCGATATAGAGCCCCGATTTGGCCAGTACCACCCCAGGGATCTGGAGGGCAGCGGTGCCATTCGGCAGGGTGAGAAACACCACGAAATACCAAAACACCAGCTGCAGCAACAGGGGAATGTTGCGCACCACCTCCACGTACATTCGGGCCAGGCCCCGCAGCAGGCCGTTGCTGCTGAACGCCGCCATGCCTGCCAAGGTGCCGAGGGTGGTGGCTCCCACCAGCCCCAAGAGCACAGCTCTCAAGGTGTTGGCCAGGCCCGCCAACAGGCCGCGCCAGTAGGGCATCCCGGCGTCGAAGGGGACGATGGTTTCGGCAAGGTCAAAGCCAGCGGGCTGGGAGAGCCAGCGCCAACTGAGCAGCAGCCCTGCAGCCGTGAGGTTGCGCACCAGATTGCCCAGGAGGAAAGCAATCAGGAGCAGCACCACCAATCCCACGGCTGCTTGCACCAGCCAGGGCAC
>JBIIJA010000076.1:0-8159 GCA_044234195.1 Cyanobium sp.
CAAGCTTCTATTGCATTCTGGGCTGCTCTGAAGGCTGACGCAATTGTCGTTCCAGTTAGCAATCAAATCAAGGTTGAAAAACTCTGTTACATCCTTAATGACTGCAGAGCAGAGTTAATTTTTGCTGGCAATCAGACAATCTTAGTAGCACTGCAAGCTGTCAAGTTGATAAATGAGAGCCTAAAGATAATTTGCCCAAAAGAACCTAATATTATTAGTAGAAAAAGATCTCCGAACATCTTTTATTGGCAAGACATTTTAAACCAGAAGCTGCTTTCATCCTCGGTGAGTTTACGCAGGCTAAATATCGAATTAGATCTGGCTTGCATTATTTATACTTCAGGAAGCACGGGGGAGCCGAAAGGTGTTATGCTTACTCATCGCAACATGATATCTGCATCGGATTCGGTATCTGCGTATTTGTCTATTAACGATACCGATGTCATTCTCAACTGCCTGCCACTATCATTTGATTACGGACTATACCAAATCATCATGGCTTGTCAACACAATGCAAGTGTTGTGTTTGATAGTATTGTTTTCCCTTCAAAAGTCTTTCAGACAATTAATCAATTCTCATGTACACTTTTTCCAGTTGTTCCCTCAATGATTTCCCTTCTTGGTAAGTATAAGCTAGTTGATCTTGTTTCCTTGACGTCTTCAATTCGAGCGGTTACAAGTACTGCATCGCCTCTTTTTTTAAATCACATTCGTACTATCCAACAACTGTTTCCTGATTCGATGATCTTTTCTATGTATGGTCTGACTGAATGCCAAAGATGCTCCTATCTTCCTCCATGTGATCTAGATAGAAAACCTGGCAGCGTAGGTAAGGCTATTCCAAACACCGAGCTATGGGTTGTTGACGAAAGCAATAACCGACTTGCTCCTAATCAGGCTGGTCAGCTTGTTGTAAGGGGGCCTACAGTTATGGCAGGTTATTGGGGCAAAGCTGAAGAAACGAACCGAAAGTTGCGTACAGGTAGTCACTTTGGCGATACTCTACTTTACACTGGAGATATCTGTCGTTTAGACGAGGAAGGCTACTTGTACTTTGTCGGTCGAATGGATGACATTCTAAAGATAAACGGTCAAAAGGTTGCCCCAAAAGAGATTGAGTCTGCTTTAATGTCTTGTCAAGGCATAAATGAAGCTTGTGTAGTTGGTTTTGCTGATGATAGCCACGAGTTGATCATCTCTGCTTTTGTAGTCTTAACCGCGACTACAAATCTTACTCCTTCTGAGATAATGCTAGAGCTTAATCAATTTCTTGAGCCCAATATGATGCCGAAAAAAATTAAGATATTGGATGAATTCCCAAAACTACCCTCTGGCAAAGTTGATAAGCTCTCTATACTTACGCATCTGCAGGGCTAATGCATATTTATCACTTCTATAATGGATAAAACATCTAGCGAAGTTTGGTCAGCCATCAGAATGGCAAGTGCACGAAAGAAAACTGATCTTCAATCACGAGGAGATCTCTCCAAGCTTGTTGAACTTCAAAACAGTGGATCAGGCCTTCCCTTATACGCTGTTCCCGGATGGGGTGGTTCCACTTACTCCTTAACTCATCTTGCTAGTTGTTTCACTAACGTTAGGCCGGTTTACGGGTTTATCAATTGTCGAAGTCTAGAAAAAAAAAGATTGCCCATTAGTGTTGAAACTATTGCTCGAGACTTTGGCAATACTATTTTATCGCATAAGTCAGGGGTTTCAGTTAATCTCTTAGGATACTCTGCTGGTGGCTGGTATGCTTTTGCCACAGCCCAATACCTCACGTCTAGAGGCTTTGATGTACCGTTTGTGGGAGTTATAGACTCAGAAATTCTGGTCCGTATGAATAAAAGGATCTTCATTTCTTCACTACCTTCGTTGATCAAAAGACTCTCTCATTACTCGCTAACACATCTTAATCAACTTTGGAAGATACAATCAGGACGTATGCAGAACCTGAGGCGGAGTAGCGTCATTCTGCGTGAATATATACAGCCGTACCGCCGTAGCAATATTAGGCTTGATTCTAGAAAAGAGGTTAGGATACCGCCATATGGAAATTATTATCTTGAGCTACTAAAGTCATACAAGCCATATGCTATTCCTTCTGATATCCATTATTTCTGCACAGACCGGAACTTTAAGAGGTATGGAAACATCTGGGGGGCTTATACTACAGGCAGTTTTTTCCCCCATGTTATATTGCAAACACATACTGATATCCTTATCGAGGGAAAAAACATGGAAATTTCTAAGATAATTAACGCTTGCATGAATTGAATGGAATTTTTTTCTCGCCGCCGCTTAATTCTTCACTTCTGGTTTGGGTATCTCTTGCCTTCTAAGAACAAGATACAGAAGACGGTGGCGTAGGCTTGGCTTCTAAGCATAGATTCCTGCCCGCTTCTGATCTTGAGCATTCGGAAGATCTCAGGTGCTACGATCACCAAGCACAACTCAGGTGACTGGATGAATATCATTACGATATTCGTCGTTGCCTCATGAGCAGATCACCTCTTGATCATCCAGAGATCAAAAAGCTTTTTCACAAGCTGGCTTCCGTTCTCATTGCCGAGAGTGATGGAGGAGCTGTGCTGATTGGAACAGCTCATGTGGAGGAGCCGCCGAAAGAGTTGTTTGAATCTTCCATTTTCACCTCACTCTTCTTCTGGTTTGCACAGCAGGTGGTGTCTGGGGTAGCACGATGGGAGGCAAGAGGATTCCCTGCTCTATAGGAATCTCAAAAACCCCTCAGTGAAGTGGCCAGACGGTGTCATTACACTGATCCAAATCTCTACCGATGATTCTTCACAACAATCGATATCCGCCATGATCGATCGCCACCCTGCCTCTGCGCTCATGACATGCGGCAGGGAGATCTACACTATTTATGGGAACACGATAGAACTTGACGGAAATCTCTGTCAGTAAGATTCAGGTAATCAATTTGCCCTTCAACCACCCTGAGATCGTCGCTTGTTAAGTCCGCCATCGCATCTCTATCGCATGATGTCATCTTCCTCAATGAAGGTAGACATTTTGGCTGCTGTGACTAGCTTTAAATGCTGCGTCGTCTCACCATGGCCCATGGCCTTCATGCTTTCGGTTTGCTTCATCTCGATCCCAGCCAGGATTCCGCACCAAACCTAAAGCCTGTTAGCTTCCGACACCAAGTTGATTGCTACACCGCCAACGCCGTAGCCCTTGCGCGCTCGCTCGCCTTCTCAGGCATCTCCTTCACTTTGCTCACCAATGATGCCTCCCGCATCTCCCCGCTGGGCTTTGATCTGGACGTGGTGGAGATCCCTTTTGAGGTGAGGGTTCCTCATGGCACCCCCTATTTCTCCTCCCACTTCAAGATCGACGCCTTCCGTCATATCGGAGCGTCCCAGTGTGACTACGCTTTCTTTTGTGATCTAGACGTCGTCTGCACCCGCCCTCTCCCGCCCATTGTGCTGGAGCTCGCGGAACAGGATGTCTGCCTCTGCTACGACGTCACCGATCTGGTGGTCCCCATCTATGGCGCCTCCGCCGTCTCCCGTGACCTCGCCGCTGTGAAGGGCTCCCCCAGCGAAGGGCGCTGGTATGGCGGCGAATGGCTTGCCGGCTCGCCTCTGTTCTTCGAGCGCCTCCATCGCGTTTCGGCCAGCCTGCTGCCCGCCTACATCGCCAATCTCCCCACCACCCATCACCACGGGGATGAGGCCATCGTCTCCCCAGCCCTTGAGCTCCTGCGCGAGCAAGGCACGCCCCTGGTGGATGGGGGCATGCTGGGCCTGGTCGCCCGCCACGTTCGCGATAACCCCTATCCCCAACCGTCCTACACCTGGAGCCGACAGTGTTTCTTGCTGCACCTGCCCATGGACAAAGAACTGCTCGCCCAAGCCAGCCGTTGGGACGACGACGCCCTGCGCGCCTTCCCCCAGACCTATGGCAAACCCTTGGCCTCACCCTACGCCCTACGGGACCGGACAGCAGCTCGCACGGCCTAGCTCGTGCTGCCACCCCCCTCGAAGCCACCCTTGGTGGTCAAGACTGTTGCTTATCAACGTTCTCAACCATCCATCGGAAGGGATCTGGGGCCTGGGGTGGGGCAGGTGGGTTCTGGGGCAGCAGGCTCCGCTGAAACCACGTTTCCCTGTGGCGCCCCCGCCACAGATCGAGCGGCAGCATCAGCAAGGCCAGGGGCTCGGCAGGGGCACGGCGCACGGGCCAGAGTCCTGAGCGTCCATACAGAAAGCGGCGCAGTGCCTGCCGCTGGTTGTCCTGCAGATCTCCCCAGACGCCCCCCAGGCGGACATGATCGCCGCAGGACTGGCGTGCTCGAGCCAGAAACGGCAACGCCGGCAGCCCGGGCAGCTCCAGAGCCAGCCCATCGCCCCTGCTGGCATCCGCCTTCGCCACATCATCAGCCTCCCCCGCCAGCCGCAACTCCACTCCTGCCTCGCTGATCGCCTCCAGCTCCCCGGCCTCGCTTCCGGTGCCATGGCGCAGCTGGCAGGGCAGGGGAAGGGCGAACCAGGGATCCTCCGAGAGCCCAGGGCGATCGAAGCAGGCCCGCAGCGCCAACAGGAGCAGCACCGTATTCAGCCCGGCCCAGACCAGATTCAGCGCCAGGGTGGCGTTGGTGAGGGTGGCCAGGGCCGGCCGCAAGGTGGGCCGCAGCAAATTGACCAGGCTCACCAGCTGCAGGCTCAGCAGGAAGAGCAATGGCACCAACAGACGCTTGGCGGGGGTGATGCGGCGGTTTTGAGCCAGGGCCTTGGGGGTGACGCGGAAGCGCAGCGGCCGACCCAACAGGGTGAGCACCACCGAACCGGCGAGCGGCAACAGAAAGATCCAGCGGTAAAGCTCCGGCAGCAGAGCCGTGCGCGAATGGGCGCTCAACCAGCGGATCAACACCAGCTGGGCGCCGTAGAAAGGGAGGGCATGCAGCAGCAAACCCTCCCCACTCAACCGCAATGGCGACACCCCCAACACCCCCAAGCTCAGGGGCAACAGGGAGAGGAGCAGCTGGGGCAACACGTTGAACCAATGCAACAGACCCTCCAGGAAGGCCAGCCGCTGCAACGGCGTCAGCCCGGCGATCGTCAGTGGATTGGCGCCGGTGCGCAACAGCTGCAGCGTGCCGCTGGCCCAGCGGCAGCGCTGCCGCGCCATCGCCGCCACCGTGAACGGCGCCAGGCCTGCGCTCAGCTTTTCCGCCAGAAAACGGTTGCGATAGCCCGCCGCCGTGATCCGGATGCCGGTGGCCAGGTCTTCGGCGGAGGTGCCCGTCTCAAAGCCCCCGACCCGCTCCAGGGCGCTGCGGCGCATCACAAAGGACGTGCCTGCGCAGACCACCGCACCCACCGCATCTCGACAGGGCTCGATCCAGCGATAGAAGCTCTCCTCATCCGGCATGAGCCAACGCTCCAACCCCAGGTTGCGCATCACTGGATCGGCGTTCATGGACGTCTGCGGCGTTTGCACGAAACCCAACCCCGGATCCGCGAAAAGCGGCACCGTCCGCAGCAGGAAGTCGGGCAGTGGCACCACATCGGCGTCGAACACCGCAATCAGCTCACCACGGCAGTGGGGCAAGGCGTGGTTGAGGTTGCCGGCCTTGGCGTAGCGGCGCTCCTCACGAGCCAAATAGCGCACCCCCAGGCGCTCGCACAGCTGGCGCAGCTCCTCCCGGCCGCTGTCATCCAGCAGCCACACGGTGGTGGGGGGACCATCGAGATCCAGGCAGCCGCGCAGGGAACGCTCGATCAACTCCGGAGGCTCGCCATAGCTGGGCACCAGCACGTCCACCGCGGGCCAAACAGAGCTCGGATCGGTGGCCGGGGAGACAGCGGCCGAAGCTGGCTGGGAGCTGCTGCGGCCCGGCGGCAGCCAGAGACTGAACAGCAGAGCCAGAAAGCTGGTGAGCACCAACATCACCTCAGCCGCCAGAGCCAGGAGGCTGAGGGAGGCCGCCAACGGGGAGTCGAGGTTGAGGGTGGCGGTTGCGCGCCACAACAGATAACGGGCTCCTAGCACCAGCAACAGAACAACCGCCCAGGGAAGGCGCATGGCGAAGCTGGAGGGTTAGGTGGCGGGCGGCGCAGGCGGTGGAACCCCGGGGGGCGGCACCGCAGGGACAGGAGACGGACAGACCTGACGAGTGAAGTCGCAGGATTGGATCGCCGGCTTCTGCCAGCTCAAGGGAATCTCCAGCAGGTCGCGGCTGCCGCTGATCGCTTGGGCCAAGAAGAGCAGCGCCGCCAGGAGATTGGCAGCGATGTGCAAGCGGCGCCAGCGAAGGCTCCGGCGGATCTCCGGCTGGGCCGCCACCGCGAACAGCAACAGGCCGGTGAGACCCGCTCCACCCCAGTAGTGCGACTGCCAGAAGGCTGGATTGAGCGGATCATCGCTGAGTCGCCACACCTCCTTTTGGGCTCCGAGGGCGAGCAATCCCGACCAGGTGAGCAGGGCAAAGGCAGCGCGGAAGGCGGGCCGCTGCACCCGCAGCAACGCCGCGAAGGCGGCCACGGTGCCGAGTGCCACCAGGGCGAGCCCCGCCATTCGGGCAGACCCACCAGCAAATGAAGCGAGGGGCACCTTCGTGGTGATCACCACCACCAGGGCCAGCAACACGATCGCCACCACCACCCCCGCGAGAACTCTCCCCAGATCGGTGTGCTCCGCTCCGCTACTCGCTGGCAGACGGCTACGGCCGAGCCGGCGTTGGCGGGTGCGACGGGCGAGATGAAGCACCACACCCAACAAGGGATAGGCAAGGGTCATCATCAAGGCTGGATGAAGGATCCAGAGCCAGTCGATCGTGGTCACCGTTGGCCAGAGAAGCCAAAAAACCCTAAGGCAGGGCAACGCTGAGCGGTGTTGTGAGAGCGATGGCAAACAGGCCCCACAGGTCATCCAAGCGATCCTTCCAAGGTTGGTAGCTAATCGGCCTCATCCCTCCAATCAATGCCTACCGGAATTGCCATGCGGACAAGGTGGATCACCCTCCGATGGGAGCAGAATCTGGCAAAGCTCTCACCGTTCTTGCAGGATCGAGAGACTGCCAGCTGACCTTGCACACTTTAGTCAGCACACGGTGACGCCTCAGCGGCAGAAACCTGCCTACCCTGTAGCGCCACTCTTGCCTGCGATGTCGACACTCTTCGAATCCCTGAAGCAATGGGTGCTCGATGCCGACCGGGATCCAGCGGTGAACACCGGGGAGGCGGCCAAGAGCGTGGTGAGCGCGTGGCTGGACGCCAACGGAGCCCAGCTTGGCGCCGAGGCCGTGCCGGAGCCTACGGAATTCAACGGCACGATGATGCAGTGGTTTCATTGGTACACCGAGGCCGATGGCCAGCACTGGCGCAGGCTGAAGGACCAGGCACCTGAACTGGCCAAGGCGGGCATCACCGGCCTCTGGCTGCCACCAGCGAGCAAGGGAGGAAGTCGGTGGGATGTGGGCTATGGCATCTACGACCTCTTTGATCTAGGGGAATTCGATCAAAAAGGCGGCATCGCCACTAAATACGGCACTCGCAACGAGTATCAAGAGGCCATCGAAGCCTGTCACGCTGTCGGCATTCAAGTGTATGCCGATGCAGTGTTCAACCACAAGATGTGGGCTGACGACAGGGAGGATTATCTCGCAACTCCCTACGATCCCTCTGATCGCAACCGGGCCCTGGAGGGAGAACAGTCCATCCGCGCCTGGACGTCATTTCAGTTTGAACCGCGAGGGGATCAATACTCCAGCATGAAGTGGCATTGGTATCACTTCGACGCCGTTGACGGCAATGAGAGGAGGCCCGACTTCAGAGCGGTGTGGAAAACCCAGGGTGCATCCTTTGAAGTGAATGTGGATTTAGAGCAGGGCAACTACGACTACCTGATGGGTTGTGATCTCAATATCAACCACCCAGAAGTGCGCGGCGAGCTGAAGCATTGGGGGCGCTGGATGCTCGACAGCGTTGGGGTGGATGGATTCCGCTTGGATGCCATCAAGCACATCAGCAGCGACTTCTTCCTCGATTGGATCGACAGCCTGGATGAGCATGTGGCGCACCGCCTCTTCGTGGTAGGGGAATACTGGAGCTACAACCTGCCCTCCCTCTCCTGGTATGTGGCCAACACCGGCGGGCGGATGCACCTCTTCGACGCGCCACTGCACCATA
>JBIIJA010000077.1:0-8147 GCA_044234195.1 Cyanobium sp.
TCACCCCCGCCACGGCTTCAGCGATCACGGCTTGGCGTAGCAAGGGCACCAGCAATTGGTGGCGGGCCAGCAGTTGCCACAAGGGATCGCTGAGGTGGCGAACCAGATCGCCCTCGCTCAGGGGCGCCGTTGGGCCAGGTGAAGGGGCTGGGGGTTCCGGCGCTGGGGGTGGGGGCAGATGGGATCCAGCGATGGCCGTGCCAAAGCCCGCAGAGAGGGGTAAGGCGGTGCTGAGGGTGACGTCCTCCCCCGGTATGGGCTCCAAAGAAAAGGGTTCCTGGCTGGCAGGCACGGTTGACGGGCTCAGGGTGGAAGGAGGCAGGCGAAGACAGCGGGCAACCAGTGGACCCGAGCGCCATGAAGGTAGCTGAGATCCATCAACCTGGACCGGTTTTGTTAGAGACTGTCCTTCATCTCCCCCAGCAGCTCCCGCAGGCGACCCTCATCCAGCACGGTGACCCCCAGGCTCTCCGCCTTGGTGAGCTTGCTCCCTGCCTCCTCCCCCGCCACCAAATAGGTGGTTTTGCGGCTCACGGCGCTGCTCACTTTGCCCCCGGCGGCCTCGATCAACTCCTGAGCCTGGCGACGGCTCAAGGTGGGGAGGGTGCCAGTGAGCACAAAGGTTTGGCCAGCCAGAGGGGCCGCACCCCCCCCTCCTGGGCGGCGACCCGGTGGACCTGGCTCCTCAGAGCGGGCCAGGGAGAAGCCGAGAGCCACCAGTTGCCCCAGCAGCGCCCCGTTGGCCGGGGTGGCAAACCACTGCTCCAACGACTGGGCGATTTCAGGCCCCACCCCGAACACCGCCGTGATCCGATCGGGCTCCTCAAGGGCGGCCGAGCGGAGGTGTGCCACATCGGGAAAGGCGCGGGCCAGGGCCTTGGCATTCACCTCTCCCACGTGATGGATGCCCAGGCCGTAGAGCTGGCGATGCCAGGGCTGGTTCTTGGAGGCCGTCAGGGCCTCCACCAAGTTGGTGGCGGATTTTTCCCCCATCCGCTCCAGGCTCGCCAGCAGGGCCCCATCGAGGCGATAGAGATCGGCGATGGAGCGCACGAGCCCCCGATCCACCAGCTGGCCAATCAGCTTGCTGCCAAGGCCCTCCACATCCAGGGCCCCCTTGCTCACCCAGTGGCGCAGTGAGGCCCGCAAAATGGCCGGGCAGCTGCTGTTCACGCAGCGGGTGTCGGCCTCCCCCTCCTCCCGCACCAGCTCCGACCCGCATTCCGGGCAGCGGCTCGGCAGGGTCAGCGGGGGAGCGCCCATGGGGCGGAGCTCGGGCAACACCCGCACCACCTCGGGAATGATCTCGCCCGCCTTGCGCACCACGATCGTGTCGCCACTGTGCAGATCCAGCTCCCGCAGGCGATCGGCGTTGTGGAGGGTGGCGCGGCTCACGCTGGTGCCCGCCAAGGGCACAGGCTCGAATTCCGCCACGGGGGTGACCTTGCCGGTGCGGCCCACCTGGGCCACCAACCGCAGCAGTCGGCTGGGGGCCTCCTCGGCGGCGTATTTCAGGGCGATGGCCCAGCGGGGTGCCTTCTGGGTGAAGCCCGCATCCGCCTGGAGCCGCAGATCATCCAGTTTCACCACCACCCCATCGGTGGCGTAGTCGAGCTGTTGGCGGCCCGTTTCCCAGGCCTGAAAAAAGGCCTCCACCGCGGCCAGATCGGGGCAGCGCTCACAGTGGGGATTCACCTGGAAGCCTGCTTGCTTCAGCCACTGCAGCGCCTCCCATTGGCTCTTCGGGGCTCCGCTATGCCCCGGGGGCCAATGGAGGGTGTAGGCGAAAAAGTCGAGGCGGCGGGCGGCCACCACCTTGGGATCCAGCTGGCGCAGGGTGCCGGCACAGGCATTGCGGGGATTGGCGAAGAGGGGCTCCCCGCGGGCCTGCCGCTCGGCGTTGATGGCGGCGAAGGAGCTGTTGCTGATCAAGGCTTCCCCCCGCACCTCCAGCCAGGCCGGGGGCGCCTCCAGAGTGAGGCGCAGGGGCACGCTGCCGATGGTGCGCACGTTGGCGGTGATCTCCTCCCCCCGTTCCCCATCCCCCCGGGTGGCGGCCCGCACCAGCACGCCCTGCTCGTAGCTCAGGGCCAGGGCATTGCCATCAATTTTCAGCTCCCCCACCATCGCCAGTGCGGGGAGGGTCGCCCCGGCCGCCGGCAGGCGATCTAGCTCCCGCAAGAGCCGGGCATACCACTTTTCCAACTCCTCAATGGTGAAGGCGTTGTCGAGGCTGAGCAGGGGGATGCGGTGCTCCACCGTGGGGAAACTCTCGGCCGGCGCCCCCCCCACCCGTTGGCTGGGGCTGTCGAGGGTCCGCAGCTCCGGATGGGCCCGCTCCAGTTCCAGCAGCTCCCGGTAGAGCCGGTCATAGACCGGATCCTCCATGAAGGGAGCATCCAGAACGTAGTAGGCGTGGGCGGCCCGGTGGAGCAGACGGCGGAGTTCCTCGGCGCGCTGCCGCTGGCCAGGGGAGGGCGGCACGGCGGGCTTCAGCTGCTCGCCACTTTCTGGATCCGGTCGACCCGCCAGGCCTCATCCACCTTCACGAAGGTGAAATCCAGGGGCAGTTCCTCCTTGTCGTCGGATTTGAGCTTCACGGTGAGGATCACCTGGTCGTCCTGCACACGGGGACGGCCGGAGCGCAGGTTGCGGTATTTGTTGAGCTGCAGTCCCGCCAGGAAGCGGATGAACTGCTGCCGGTTCACATGGGAGCGATAGTTTTTGGTGGTGAGCAGGTAGGCCCCATCCACCTGGCCTGAGGCCACCTGGGTGAAGAACTGCTTGATCAGCGGATTGATGCCCCGGGCACTGAGCACCAGACGCACCGCTGAGATCGTCCAATAGAGCAGCAAAGCCCCGGCACCGGCCAGCAGGGCCTTGCTGCCGATCTCCCGGGCCAGTCCCCAGTCCATGGATGCGCGCGTGATGAACAGCGGCCTGAGTCTGCCCGAAGACGCCGCGGGTCGCGCAAATCCCGGCAGACTGTCTCCCCGGATTCCCCGGGGGTGCCCCTGGTGCTGGCCGTTGCCCCTTGAACCGCTCCTTCCCCTGTTTCACCAGCTCAACCGCGAGCATTTCGAAGGCAGCCTCGTGCGAGACGACCGCCCCGTGGTGACCCTGCGTTGGAGCGACGGCCGGCTCACCCGAACCGCCGGCCTCTACCGCCGCTGGCGATCCCCTGAGGGGGGCTCCCGCTGCGAGATCCTGCTGTCGCGGCCGGTGCTGGAGCCCTTGCCCCGCACGGCCACCATGAGCACCCTCTGCCACGAGATGATCCACGCCTGGGTCGACCGGGTGTTGCAGGTGCGCGAAGGGCATGGCCCCCACTTCCGCCAGCGGATGGCCCTGATCAATGCACGCCAGCCGGGCTTCGAGGTGAGCCTCCGCCACAGCTATCCCGTGCCGGTGCAACCCGCCCGCTGGCTGGCCCGTTGCCCCCGCTGTGGCCTCAGCTCCCCCTACCGCCGCCGTCGCCAGGGGCTGGCCTGCCGCCACTGCTGCGAGAGGTTCCATGGGGGCCGCTGGGATGCCAGCTGCTTGCTGGTGTTTGAACCGGCTTCCCCCTAGGGTCCCCACGTTGCGAGGGCGTGATGGCCACCTTTCTCTGGGCTCTGGAGTGGGGCGGTTGCTCCATCGCTTTATTGGGCTTAGCTCGGGAGCGTTGGCTGCGCCATCGGTCTCGCTAAAGTGCCCGGATGGATTGGGTTGAAGAAGAGAGCCGCGGCCCATCTGAGCGCGGTGCACGAGACCCTTGGCGCGAGCCACGCGGCGACCTCCGCCCAGGCAGGAAAGGCCTGGAGGAGCGGCTGGAGGGCTGGGTGAGCCGAGGTCGCGACCTGGTGGATGGGGTCTCCGGCACCCGCCCTGGA
This sequence comes from Cyanobium sp., assembly GCA_044234195.1. Taxonomy (GTDB): domain Bacteria; phylum Cyanobacteriota; class Cyanobacteriia; order PCC-6307; family Cyanobiaceae; genus Cyanobium. Next base: position 3,873 of record JBIIJA010000077.1, read on the forward strand.
ACCCGCCCCCCCGTCCGCCCAGGGGAGCGTCCTGGCTCCGGCGGCCGCAGTGGTTTGGATGGTCTGGGTCGCTGGGTGGAAGGCCGACTCGATTGGCTTCTCGACGACCGCGACGACTGGCGGGAACCCTGGCAGGAGGTGGAGGGGTTCCCGCCCGAGCGCTGGGACACCACTCCCTCGCCACCGGATCCGCCAACCCGGTCGACCCGCGCTCCCTTGCAGGCCATTTCCCGCCGCGGGGGTGGCCCAGGGCTGGGTCCCCGCGCCACCTCCAACCCGATGCCCCCTCGCTCTGCCGTCCAAGGAGGGGAACCCTCCAGGGCCAAGCCCCAAGTGTTGGCCTCCCAGCCCACGGAGCCACCTGCTGGGGGCAACGCTGCGGGCGCGAGCCAGGAGTGGCCCGAAGAGGACACCTTCAGCGTGCCTCGCTGGCGGCGAGAGGAACCCTCTCCGCGTCGGGCGACCAACCCCTTGGCTGAGCCCGCGCCCCCTCCCCCGCCAGGACGTCCCCTGCCCCGCTCCACCCGGCGGCGCTAGGGCGGGCCAGGCCTCCTACAGTCGACGTTCCCCCTGCTTCCAATCCGCCATGAGCAGCCTTGTCGTGGTTGGCTTTCCCACCGTGAGCGAAGCCGAAGAGGTGCGTCGCACCCTGGTGGACATCCAGAAAGAACAGCTGATCTCCCTGGAGGACGCGGTGGTGGTGGAGCGGGATCCCCAAGGTCACGTCCACCTCCATCAAGCTCTCAACCTCACGGCTGCCGGAGCGGCCAGCGGCGGCTTCTGGGGTGTGCTGGTGGGGCTGTTGTTCCTGAACCCGCTGTTGGGGGCAGCCGTGGGGGCCGGAGTGGGGGCCGCCTCAGGCGCTTTGGCTGATTTGGGCATCAACGACGGTTTTTTGCGGGAGGTTGGCGAGGGCCTGGGCTCCGGCAGCGCTGCCCTCTGCGTGCTCCTTCGGGAATCGACGCCCGATCGGGTGATCGAGCGGCTCCAGGCCCATGCTCCCAACGCCCGCCTGCTGCGGACCAACCTCAGCCATGCCGATGAGAACCGCTTGCGTCAGCTGTTGGAGAAGGCAAGCCAGCAGTCCCATGGGGCTTCCGCCTGAAGCCCGTGTGCACTTGAAAGCTGCAGCCCTGTTCCCGTAGCTTGAGATTCACAGGGGCCACCAGGTCGGCGGGGATCTCTTCGGCCATGTCCTCTGCGGTGATCGCCACAGCAGCAGATTCCTGCTGCAGAGCGCTGAGCAGATCGGCCCAGAGATCCACAAGCTGGCGCTGCCGTCGGGGTTGGAGACCTTGCCGCTCGAGGAAGGGGGCGCAGCCCTGCCGACTCCAGAGGGTTTGTCCGTTCGGGCTGCTGTGACGCCGGTGGGCCAGGCCGGTGCGGAGAGCTTCCGGGCTGGGCCGCCCATCCAGCTGGCGCAGGCCAGAGGCTTGCAGCAGCTTGCCGATGTGCACGGCGGAGATGCCGTAGACGCGGCCGATCTCTGTGAGGGTCAGCCACTCAGGGGCTGAGCGATCAGGGGACATGACGGTGGGTCGCTGGGACCATGACGGTCTCCCCATGCTCGTCGGATCACAGGAAACGTCAATTCGTCAAGCAAGATTTGTTGGGTGACGTCACCGTTTTTTGAATTTCTTTAGGATTGCCCCCGGGTGACTGGGCCCAGCCAGCGCTCCAGGGCCGGGGAAAACACCTCTCGGATCACGGTGAGCTCCCGTCCTTGGCGGAAAAAGCGGTAGTGGCGGCTCCAGTAGGGCCCCGGGTTCCCAAAGCGCTCCTCCAGCCACTCCGCCTCCACCAGAGCCAGCCCGTCCACCTCCCGAAACAGTTCGGTGCGGCCTTCCGTGAGGCTGCTCCAGATCGGCTGTTGCCGGTTGCCCAGACAGGCCTCTGCCTGGGCTTGGTTCCACCAGCTCTCGGCCCACCCCAGGCTTTCGCCGCCGCAGTTCAGCCACACCTGTCGCCGGAGGAGGGGGGGATCCAATTCAGCCACCTCCGCGGGCAACTCAGGCCCGATGGGCCCATGCCCCTCGGGCTCCATGGCGATCAATTCAATGGTTAGGGGGGCGCCAGTCAGGAGTTGCAGGTGGCGGGTGGGACTGCCGTCACCCAGGAGCATCAGCTTCCAGGCACCGCTGAGGTTGGCTCCCGCTCGGCCATCAGCCACTTCAGCCTGAGTCGCCTGCCAGATCGGCTGGGGGGAGGGAAGAAGGCTCTGGAGGCCTGTGGGTTCGACGGTGGTTCGGGCGCTGGGAAAGGGCATGGCTCAACCCCCCGACACGATGGAGATCCGGCGGACCTCCGTGCCCCTCTCGATCAGGGCGCTCTCCGTGTCGGCCGCCCGCAATCTCCAGCCGCTGGAGCCAATGGCCTCACCCACGTTCACATTCGTGGAGGTGTCGCCCACCTGAAAGATGGCCGAACCGGCCCGGCCCGGTGCCCCCACCAGACCCACCAGCTGGGGCAAGGGGCCACTGGGGCGATGCTCCCGAGCGTCCGCACCGCCCCGGCCGGCCGGCTGAGGCGCCACCGCGGGGGAAGCTGGCGGGGCGGCGGCCGTCAGCCGGGGGCTGACGGGCACACGCAATAACGGTGCTCTCCCCTCGCTGGCCGGGAGCTCCGAGAGTTGCGCCATCCAGGGTTCCTCTGGGGGGGGTGGGGGCAGATCCCCGGCCCCAGCAAGATTCTGAGGATTCAGCGAAGGGACTGGACCCAGCACGGGAGCGGGAGGGGTGGCGGTCACCGTCGGGGCGTTTGCGGGAGCGGTGGCGGGGCCTAGCGCCCTCAGCCGTTCCACCAGCAGCAGATTCCTCTCCTGGCTGAGGGCCTGCTGCAGGCCTGCCCACTGACGCATCAGGAGCACCCCACTGAGGGCGCCCACCAGGCCCACTCCCCCCAGGGCTGCCAGCAACACCACAGTGAGTGGGGGCGAGGTTTTGGGGGCTGGCTGGGGACTGCGTCCCGGGCCCTGGGCTGGGGGCAGCAAACCCCTTCCCCCAAGTCCTGCGCTAGGAGGAACGGGTCTGTGGGGGGCGGGGGCCGGATGGTCTTCCCCGCCCGCAGGAAGGGTGTCGAGATCGATGGCGGCGTCTGCTGAGAAGACCCGGTTCATCATCTGCTCAGCCTTGAGCTCCCAGTAAGCACGGGAGGTGGGCAGACCTCGGCTCGGGCGCGTTGGGCGCAAGGGAGACTCAGGGAGAAACAGCCGATACCTTACCCGGGTTTTCCGGCTGACTGGGATGGGAGGGTGACGGTGCGCTGGAGCGTCGCCGCTGCAGCTCCAGCCACACCAGAAGCGCCGTCACATCGGCCGGGCTCACCCCCGGCACCCGGCTGGCCTGGCCGAGGGTGTGGGGCCGCACTCCGGCCAGTTTTTCCCGTGCCTCCGTGGAGAGGGTGGTGATGGTGCCGTAGTTGATGTCGGCGGGCAGGGCTCGGCTGGCTTGGCGCTGGATCTGGGCGATCTGCTGCTGCTGGCGGGCTAAATAGCCGCTGTATTTCACATCGATCTCAGCCCCTTCCAGCACCTCCCGTGGCACGTGGGGATCCGCCAGGCCAAGGCGCAACAGGTCCACACTGTGGAAGCCTGGGCGCCGCAGCAGCTCCGCCAGGGTGAGGGAGCCTTTGATGGGGGCGCCGGTTTGGTCGACCACGGCGGCGGCCGCCGGATCGCTGGCTTTCAGGCGCACCGTTTCCAAACGCCGCTTCTCCGCCGCGATCGCCTCCTGCTTGGCGGTGTAGATCTGCCAGCGCCGCCCATCGATCAGGCCCAGCTCGCGACCGAGGGGCGTCAGCCGCCGGTCGGCGTTGTCGCCCCGCAACACCAGCCGGTATTCGCTGCGGCTGGTGAGCACCCGGTAGGGCTCCTTGAGATCTTTGCTCACCAAGTCATCCATCAGGGTGCCGATGTAGCTCCCCTCCCGGGGAAACACCACCGGCTCCTGCCCCCGCAGGCGGCGGGCGGCGTTCACTCCGGCCACCAGGCCCTGGGCCGCGGCCTCCTCATAACCGGTGGTGCCATTGAGCTGGCCCGCGCTGAAGAGCCCCGCCACCCGCTTGGTCTCCAGGGTGGGCAGCAGCTGGGTGGCGGGCAGCACGTCATAGTCCACGGCATAGGCCGGCCGCAGCATCACGCACTGCTCCAGGCCTGGCAGGGTGCGAAGCAGCTCCAGCTGCAACGCCTCCGGCAGTCCGGTGGAGAAGCCCTGCACGTAGAGCTCAGGGGTGTCGCGCCCTTCGGGCTCGAGGAAGATCTGGTGGCTCTCCTTATCG
>JBIIJA010000078.1:0-8131 GCA_044234195.1 Cyanobium sp.
CGGTGGTCGCCGTATCATTATGCCTTTCCCCCGTTGCCCATGAGCGATGTGGAGGCTTCACCAGCGGTGGAGTCCCAGGTGCAACCTCTTGTGGTCCCCTCGCCTCCCAGTGCTGTCTCGGTTGCCCTCTCAGGAGAAGGCACCAGGTTGACGGTTCCCTCCGATGACACGTCCGAGGGGCCCTCTGAGAAGGCGGGGGAAGCCCCGACAACGCAGGGGGCGGAGACAGCCCCGTCAGCCCAAGAGGAGTGGGAATCCCAGGCAGGGCTTCCACTCATCGACGAGGATCTTGTGGAGGAGGAAGCTGCCCCTGTGCCCGCATTTGAGTTCCCGGATCCGCCGTCAAGACAGCCATCCCCCCATAAGCGCCGCCATGCTGAACGCAGGGGCACCATTCCTCCAGCCCCCATCTCACCAGCGTTGGAACCTTGGCTGGCTTGGCTGCCCGGGCCATTCCGCCCTGGTGCCCGCCCCTAGCCAGCGATGGATGTGCTCCATTGGTCTGCCTTGAAAGGATCGCTGATCGTCTCCGTCCAGGCTCCTGAGGGCTCCCCCATGCGGGATCCCCAGGTGATTGCGGCGATCTCTGAGGCTTGCCTGGCCAATGGAGCTGCCGGGGTTCGGTTGGAGAGCCCGGAACACATCGCAGCTGTGCGGCGGCGATGTCCAGAGGCTCTGATCGTCGGCCTTTGGAAGCGCACCTGGCCCGATAGCCCTGTTTACATCACCCCGCGCTGGCAGGACATCCAGGCTGTGTGGGGAGCAGGTGCCGATGTGGTGGCCCTTGACGCCACCCAACGTCCCCGGCCAGAGGGACAAACCTTGGAGGATCTTGTCCGGCGTGCCCAGGAAGACTTTGCTGTGCCCTTGATGGCCGATATCGATACGTTGGACGCGGGTCTGCGTGCGGCTGAGCTGGGTTGCGCCTGGGTGGGGACGACCCTGTATGGCTACACCGAAACCACCCAAGGACAAGCACCTCCCGCCTTTGCTTTGGTCAGCCAGTTGCGGGAGGCGCTCCCAGCCTCTGTGCCTGTGGTCTGTGAAGGAGGCCTCCAGACGGCTGAGCAGGCTCAGGAAGCCTTGGGACGTGGGGCTGATTTTGTGGTGGTGGGCACGGCGATCACTGGCGTGGATCTGCAGGTGGCCCGCTACGTGAAAACGTTGAAGGAAGGATCACAAATCTTTCTTTAGGTCAGGACCCGTGGGTCCTGACCTGACGCACCATGAAGATATGAGAGTCCTGGAGGAGGACGGACCCTATGGCTATGGCCCATCAATTTGCCCGCAAGAGTGGAACCTCTGCCCCTTACCCATTGGGTTCAGGAGCTTTCCTCAGCGTTGTTCTGCTCGGTGCGGCAGCCCTTCCCCTCAACCCAGGCCATCTGGCGCAATTTCAGGCCCTCAACCGGGAACTCGGCAAGCTCTGCTCCAGCAACCCCCCTAGGCAGGCCCTCGCGGTGTGCCGGTTGCACGCCCAACTGGTGAGGGCCTTCTAGGAAGGACTTACATCATTCCGGGCATTCCCATGCCGCCCATGCCGCCCATTCCCCCCATGCCGCCCATGTCCCCTCCTGGGGCGGGGCTAGCAGGTTCGGGACGGTCGGCAATGATCGCCTCGGTGGTCAGGATCAACGAAGCGATCGACACCGCATCTTGAAGCGCCAGGCGCACCACCTTGGCAGGATCAAGAATGCCAGCGGCAAGCAGGTCTTCATAGGTGCCGGTGAGGGCGTTGAAGCCCTTGCCGCCGACGCGAATCTTTTCCACCACCACATCGCCATTGGCGCCGGCATTGGTGGCGATCTGCCGCACAGGCTCCTTCAGGGCCGCTTGGATGAGGCGCACCCCGGTGATTTGGTCGCCGCTGAGGCTGGAGATCAGAATCTCAAGATCATCGGCCAGGGCGAGGAGCACGGTGCCACCCCCAGGAATGATCCCCTCCTCCACCGCGGCGCGGGTGGCATTGAGGGCGTCCTCTATGCGCAGTTTGCGATTGCGCAGTTCCGTTTCGGTTGGCGCCCCGACGCGGATCACCGCCACGCCGCCGGCCAACTTGGCGATGCGCTCGGAGAGTTTTTCCCGGTCGTAGTCCGAATCTGTGGCCTCTAGTTCCCGTTTGATCGAGGCGATCCTCTGGGCGATGGCCGGCCGCCGATCCTCCCTGGCGAGGATCGTGGTTTCATCCTTGCTGATGGTGATCCGCTCGGCTTGGCCGAGATCGGCCAAGGTGGCCTTGGCCAGGCTCATGGCCCGGTCTTCGCTAATCACCGTGCCTCCAGTGAGCACAGCAATGTCTTCGAGCATGGCCTTGCGCCGATCGCCAAAGCCAGGAGCCTTCACGGCGGCAGCCTGGAGCACCCCTCGGGTCTTGTTGACCACCAATGTGGCCAAGGCCTCGCCCTCCACGTCCTCGGCAATGATCACCAGGGGCCTGCCGCTGCGGGACACCGCTTCCAAGACTGGGACCAGATCGGTGACGCTGCTGATCTTGCGGTCGGTCAACAGGATGAAGGGCTGGTCGAAGGTGCATTCCCTTCGCTCCTGATCGGTGATGAAGTAAGGGGAGCTGTAGCCCCGATCGAAGGCCATTCCCTCGGTGATCTCCACTTCCGTGGCCAGGGATTTGGATTCCTCCACGGTGATCACCCCATCGGTGCTCACACGATCCATGGCCTCGGCAATCATCCGGCCCACTTCTTCGTCATTGCCGGCGCTCACTGTGGCCACCTGACGGATCGCCTCGCCCTGCACCGGGGTGCTGCGGTTGGCGATGCCCTCCACGGCCCGGCCCACGGCCAACTCCATGCCACGGCGGAGTTCCACCGGATTGGATCCGGCGGCGACATTGCGCAAACCTTCTCGCACCATGGCCTGGGCCAAAACGGTGGCGGTGGTGGTGCCATCCCCAGCCGTGTCCTTGGTTTTGGAGGCCACCTGCTGCATCAGCTTGGCGCCGAGGTTTTCAAATGGATCGGAGAGCTCGATTTCCTTGGCAATCGTGACACCGTCATTGACGATGTCTGGTGCGCCGAATTTTTTTTCCAGCACCACATTGCGGCCCTTCGGACCAATGGTGACCCTGACCGCTTCCGCCAAGGCATTGACACCACGTTCAAGGGAGTCTCTGGAGGCATCGGAGAACTGGATCAGCTTGGCCATGAAAGGGGATCGGAATGCAATGCAACTCTTCCAGGCTCCCATATTGGGGGCCGGATTCCCCCTTCCCAGAGGGTGAGAATCGGTCCGGATCTCAGGGAGTGGAGCCCGGCCTGGGTCAGCAGCCGGTAGGGTCAGCCTTGTGCAGCCTGAACTCGCCACAATGGAGGAGCTCCTCCAGCAGACTTTGGAGGGTGCCGCCGATCGTGCCCTTCCCCCTCCAAGTGGGGCGGATGGGCTGGTGTTTCTTCTGATCGCCTCCCTCGGGCTGGTGATGGCCTTGGTGTATGTGCCGATCCGGCTGTTTCTCACCATCACGGCCCGGAGCCGCAGGTTGAGGCTGCTGCAACGGATCCGCCGCCTGCGGGAAGATCTTGGCCAGCCCCTGGGCGACCCGGGGACCAAGGACCCAGGCCAAGCCACCTAGTCCATCACCGGGCCCTTATCGCATCACCATGCCGCCATCCACCTGCAGCACCTGGCCTGTGATGTAGGCCGCGGCGGGATCGGCGGCCAGGAACCGCACCGCGCCGGCCACCTCCTGGGGCAGGCCCATCCGCCCGAGGGGGATCGCCTTGAGGATGGGTTCCTGGTCGAGATTAGCGGTCATGTCGCTGGCGATGAAGCCAGGAGCCACCGCGTTGACAGTGACACCACGGCTGGCGAATTCAGCGGCGTTACTGCGGGTGAGGCCGATCAGACCGGCCTTGGCGGCGCTGTAGTTGGCTTGGCCCGCATTCCCCATGAGCGCAACGACGGAGGTGATGTTGATGATGCGTCCGCTGCGGGCCTTGAGCATCAGCTTGCTCACGGCCCGGGTGGTGAGAAAGCAGCCCGTGAGGTTGAGGTTGATCACGCTCTGCCAATCCGCGGTTTTCATCCGCATCAACAGGCCGTCTCTGGTGATGCCCGCATTGTTCACCAGCACATCGATACGACCCCGCCGCCCCACGATCTCCTGCACCATCGCCTCCACCTCCGCCTCCTCGGCCACATTGGCCCGATGGGCCCAGGCGCTGCCTCCTGCCTGCAAAATGGCCTCCACCACTTGGGCCGCAGCATCAGGCGACTGGGCATAGTTGACGACCACCTCCGCTCCTGCCGCCGCCAGCTCCTGGGCAATGGCGCTGCCAATCCCCCGACTGGCACCCGTGACCAGGGCCACCCGCCCGTCCAATGGGCCTGACCCGTCCCGGATGGCGGGCTGCGGATTGCTGGTCATGGAGCGAGGGAGCGGCTGCGGCGGCGATCGTATGCCCACGCCGGGGCTTCACCCTGGCATCTGCTCGACGCTCACCACCGCATCCCCCAGAAGCTCTTGGAAGAGGGCCAGTTGTCTCTTGCTCCCGAGCACCACCATCAGCTGGCCTGGGCCCAGCTTGGTGCTTCCCCCAGGGTTGGCGACCAGCATGGGGCTGCTGCTGTAGCTGCTGCCGCGATAGCTGTAGGGGTTCACCACGGCGGGAGCTGGCATGCGAATGGCCAACACCAGGGCGCCGGAGCGGCTCCGCAGGTCGAGCTCGGCCAAGGTGCGTCCATTGAGATCTCCCAGTTGGGACGGATCGTCGCTGAGCTGAAACTCCTCCACCTCGCAGTCTGACCCCGAGAGAAGTTCCATGAAATCCACGGCCAAGGGGCGGGTGGCAGTGGCGGCCATCGTGCGACCTCCCGCCACATAGGGGCTGACCACTTGATCGGCCCCGGCCTGGCGCAATTTGCGCTCGGCCTCCTCGCTGTCGGAGCGAGCGATCAGCCGGCAGTGCGGGGCAATGGCCCGGGCGCTGAGCACCACATACACGTTGGCGGCATCATTGGGGAGGGCGGCCACCAGGCTCTTACAGCGGTGGATGCCCGCATCCACCAAGGTTTCATCCAGGGTGGCATCGGCTAGCAGCACCGGTAGGCCCTTGGCTTCGGCCGCGTCGCGCCGCTCCGGATCCATCTCCACCACCAGCAGCGGGGTGCCTTCCCGGCTGAGTTGGGCGGCGATCTCCCGACCGATGCGGCCATAGCCGCAGAGAATCACATGCTCATTCATCTGTTTCAGCCAGTGAAGGAGGCGCCGCTCCTGCAGACGACGAAAGTAGCCCGTTTCCGCCAGTTCGACGAGGCTCCGAATGGTGAGCTGCACCACCACAAGTCCTCCGATGATGGAAAAGACGGTGACGAGGCGTCCCTCCGTGCTGAGGGGATGCACCTCGCCGTAGCCGATGGTGGGGATGGTGATCGCTACCATCCAATAGCAGTCGCCCCAGTCCCAGCCTTCTGTGAGCCGATAGCCCAGGGCGCTGGCGTTGACCACGATCACCAGGGCGATCAGGGGCATCAACCAGGGATGCCTGATGCGGGACGTGGGCGGCGGGCGGCGGGGGAATTGGCGGCGTGGCTGTTTGCCCCTGCCGCGACGCCCATGGGGGCTAGGCCAGGCCAAGGGCGTTGAGCACCTCTCCATCCGTTAGGGCGGCCAGGCCCGAAGGAGCGGCCAATCCCCTCACCCCTTCCCGGCTGGGCAGGGAGTCGGCACTGCGGCCGAGCGCCACAAGGGGGACCCCGCAGTAAAGGGCCAGTTCCTCGGTAATGGGGTCGCTGCTGAGCACCACGTCGCTGGCGGCCACTTGGGCGGCCCGCTCCAGCACGGCCACTGGTTTGGCGGGGGGCACCAGCTGGTGCCGCAGCCCAGGAATCTTCCCGTCGATGGTGGCGGGCAGGCCTTCCCAGCGTTCTTCCGGCCAGTCCCCAGGCACCCCCGCTGGCGCCAGCAGGAGCATGGGTCCATCGCCTGGGGGCAGGCTGGACGTGGCTTCCTCCAGCGTGGCCTTGGGCAAGGCCAGGCGATAAAGGTCGGCCGCCAGAGGCACCCCAATGGGCTGCAGATAGGCGGCCAGCTGTTGGCTGGGCCAACCGCCCTGTTCCGGCCTCACAAGTTCGGTGGCGGAGAAGCCTCCAGTGGCAATGCGGGTGGGGATGTGGCTCATGGAGAGCATCAGATCCACTTGCCGGCCTCCTGCCAGGTTGAGGCACACCTGGAAATCGGGCTCCCGCACGCACCCGAGCAGATTGGCCCAGTCCGCCAGGCTGGCTTCGCTAAAGGAAAAGGGGATCACTTTCTCAACGGCGGGCAGCAGTTTCCACACCGGCGCGGCGGCGGCGGAACAGGCCACCTGCAGGCTGAAGCCGAGTGATTCGGCCACGGCGGCCGCTGCGGGCAAAGCCTGCAACTGATTGAGGGCATCCCCGGGAATCAGAAACAGGGCGCGCATTGGCGGGGAGGGGGCGTGAGGCCTGATTGTATGGAGCCAGTCCCGAGCTGTCTGTGGCTGAGGAGGTGCTGCATGCATTTGCTGATTGCCGCCGCGGGAAGCGGTCGCCGGATGGGCGCTCCGACCAACAAGCTGCTTCTGCCCGTCGCTGGTCGGGCTGTTCTGGCCTGGACCCTGGAGGCGGCCCTGGGCTGCCCTTCGATCGAGTGGGTTGGGGTGATGGGGCAACCTGAGGATGAGCAGGCCATCGGGGCGATCCTTTTGGCGGCACGGCCCGATCGACCGGTGCGTTGGATTCTGGGGGGGGCGACCCGACAGGACTCGGTGCGCCTGGGGCTGGCCGCCCTGCCGGGGGCTGCGGAGGCGGTGTTGATCCATGACGGTGCTCGCTGTCTGGCCACGCCGGAGCTGTTCAGCCGTTGCGTCAGCGCCTTGAGGGAGGCCATGGTGGACGGCGCGGGCATCATTGCCGCCACGCCAGTGAGCGACACGATCAAACAGGTGGATGGGCAGGGCCAAATCATCGCCACCCCCAATCGCCAGCATCTTTGGGCCGCCCAGACCCCCCAGGGTTTTGCGGTGCACCAGCTCAGAGACGCCCACCGCCAGGCCCAGGAGGAAGGCTGGAGCGTCACTGATGATGCGGCGCTCTATGAACGTCTCGGTTTGCCGGTGAGGGTGCTGGAAGCTCCGGCCTCCAACATCAAACTCACCACCCCCTTTGACCTTTCCGTGGCTGAAGCGGTGTTGCGTTCCCGCTCGGCGGCCATCCCCGCTGAATCTGGCTAGCAAGGCTGGAGGGCCGGATCCCATCTGCCGCGCCTCCCCCCAAGATCCCATGGCAGACCTTTGGAACCAATGGTCCTTCTGGGCTGTGGGCGCTGCGGTGCTCGCGGCCCTCACCTCCTTGCTGGCGAAGGTGGGCCTGGAGGGTCTCCCCAGCAACCTGGCCACCCTCCTGCGCACGCTTGTGGTGGTGGTATTCCTTGGTGCGGTGGTCATGGTGCGTGGCGAGGTTCTTCCCCTGTCGGCCTTGCCACGTCGCAGCCTGCTGTTTCTGTTGCTCTCGGGCCTTGCCACCGCGGGGTCTTGGTTGTGTTTTTTCCGGGCTCTGCAGATGGGGCCCGTGGCGCGGGTGGCCCCGATCGATAAGTTCAGCGTGGTGCTGGTGGCCATCGGAGGGGTGGTGCTCCTGGGGGAGACGCTCAGCCCCATCCAGTGGTTCGGGATTGTGCTCATTGCCCTTGGGGCAGCTCTTGTGGCCTGGAGCTGAGGAGGCCGCAAGCTGACGGCCGACGGGCCTGGCGCCAAGCTGGCTCCAGGTGCGCAGCAATGGCGTGATGGGTGGAGGCCGAGGCCGAAGACAGGGGCACTCCCCCTGGCGCTGGCTGCTGGTGGGGGTCCTCGGGATGGCCCTGACGCTTGGGTGGAACGTCGGGGGCGCCATGGTGGCTCGGGCCTCGTCCCCAACCTCACCGCCGGATGCCCCGCCGGCCCAAGCCCAAATCCCGAAGAGGGCTGTAAGCCAAACAGCCCCGGCCTGGATCACCTTGGATGGTCGGAATGTGTTGGAGGTGCGGGTGGCGGCTGGCGCCCAGACCCCCCAGATGGCGGCTGAGCGGGGCAGCCGCCTCCTGGAAGAGCTGGCGCGGAACCCAAGGATTGATCCTGAGCAGCTCGTGGTGAAGGAGGACCCTCCCTATTTCATGGTG
>JBIIJA010000134.1:0-6017 GCA_044234195.1 Cyanobium sp.
TGCACGATCTTGCCCTCGGTCATGGTGGAACTGAGGGCGGGCATGAAGATGTCGTGGGTGGCCACTGGACGTGCTGCCGCGCAAGAACGGCGATCCTACGCAGCACCCCGCACCCGGTTTGTGCTCCAGGGGGCCGTTGTCACCAGGGGGGCGTGATCAAACGATTCCCTCCAGAGCCTCCACAACGCCATCCCGCACCAACACAGAGGCCTGCATCTTTTCCACGAGGTTGTCCCCGAGGCGCACCTCCGTGAGGCTCTCCAGCTGCCCTTGCTCCACCACCTGCTCGTAGTCGAGGGCGCGCACCTGTTGCTGCTGCTCCAACACCTGGCGTTTCTGCTCTTCCAGTTCCGCCCGCTTGGCAGCCACCTGCTGCTGGATGGAGGCCACCTGCTCCTGCACCCGGGGGTCGAGGGGATTGATGCTTTGGCTGCGCACTTCAGTGATCACCCGCTGCCCCTCCTGCTCCAACTGGGCCAGCTGGGCGTCCAGGTTGCTGAGGGCGTTGCTGAGTTCCCGCTCGGCATCTTCCTTCCAGCGCGGGGTCACCACGGCACGAATGGTAATGGCGCGTTTGATCGTGAAGGACTCGGCCATGGCAACGGGACGTTGGGAGAAGGGGTCAGCCCTCACCGTAGAGGGAGGCGATCGCCGCCGCATCCCTGGCGGCGATGCGATCGCGACGCTGCTTGAGGGTTTGGGTGAGCAGGCCGTTCTCGATCGTGAAGGGCTCCACCAGGGCCACCCCTCCAAGGCGCTCATCCGCCCGGGATCCGGGCCGCTCCGCTAACAAGCGGTTGCATTCCCTCGTGAGGGCCTTCGCCAGGGTGGCATCCATGGCCACCACGCTGCCCTGGGGCGTGAGGGTGGGCTCGGGCCAGCCGTTGCTGCGGGCCCATTGGCAGAGGGGCTCGCCCTTGGGCACCAGCAGCGCCCCGAGCTGCTTGCGATCCTGGCCCACAAGCATCACCTGCTCGAAGAGTGGGCACTCCACCAGGGCCTCCTCCAGGGGACCCGGCTCAATGTTCTCGCCACTGCTCAGCACAATGGTGTCTTTGGCCCGGCCGGTGAGCACCAAGCAGCCATCGGCCAGGAGCCGGCCCAGGTCGCCGGTGTCAAACCAGCCCTCCCCATCCAGCACTTTGGCGGTGGCCTCAGGCTTTTGGTGGTAGCCCCTCATCACCTGGGGCCCCTGGGCCAGCACCAGCCCAGGCTCCCCGATCCTCAAGATGGCCCGGCTCTCTGGATGCACGATGCGCAGGGCCGTGTCGGGCAGGGGCTGGCCGGCACTGCCGCGACGGTTGCACCAAGAGCGGCGACAGGTGAGCACCGGGCTGGTTTCCGTGAGCCCGTAGCCCACCAGCAGCTCGATGCCAATGGCCTCAAAGAAGGCATCCACATGGATGGCCAGGGCCCCACCCCCGCTGATGGCGGTACGCAGTTCGCCCCCCGCCAGCTGCTGGCGCACCTTCGGCCAGAGCACCTGGGCGGCCAGGCCATGGAGGGGAGCCCTGAGGAGCGCTTCCCCTGCCGCCAACAGGCGACGGGAGGCTGGCTCCGGTATCAGGGTGAGGTCGAGGGCGGTGCGGCGGGCCCGGTGATAGGCGCGGCTGTTGGCCAGGGCGCTCCCCAGCAAGCGCTGACGGGAGGCCGGCATGGCGGCGAAGGCATCCTCAAAGCCTGAAAGCAGCGCTTCCCAGAGCCGGGGCACGCTGATCAAGTATTGGGGCTTCACCTGCTGCAGATCCCCCTTGAGGTGCCGCAGGCTTGTGTAGGTCTGCCGGCAGCCGCAGGAGAGCAGGAAATACTCCGCCGTGCGCTCATAGGCGTGCCAGATGGGCAACACGCTGAGCACCCGATCCCCGGGGGAGGGGGCCACCGCCACGCCGAGAGTGCGCAGCTGGTGGAGCAGGTTGCCGTGCCTGAGGGGCACGCCCTTGGGCTGGCCAGTGGTGCCAGAGGTGTAGAGCAGGGTGGCCAGCCGGGCCGCCCCTCCCACAGGGAGGGGCGGTGGCGAGGAGGTCGCCCCCCGCTGCAGCAGGCCATCCCAGTCGAGGCTGGGCTTGGCCCCCTCCAGCGGTGCCGCTGGGCCCTCCAGACACAGCACAAACCGGAGCCGCTCCAGCTGCTCGGGCGCCAGGGCGAGCTTGTGGAAGAGGGCCGCCGATTCCACCACCAGGGCAACGGCGCCGCAATCCTCGAGGATGTAGCGCAGTTCCTCAGGCGGGGCGGCGCTGCCCCGCACCGCGTCGGCTGCTCCGGCCCGCATCAGCCCCTGGTCGGTGATGAGCCAGCGGGGGCTGTTTTCCGCAAACAGCGCCACCACATCCCCGGCACACACCCCAAGGGCCGCGAAGGCGCCTGAGGCCCGCTCAATGGCCTCCCCCAGCTCCCGATAGCTGAGGCGAATGGGGGGTGTGGCATGGGTGTCCTCCAGGGCCACGGCTTCCCCATGGCGGCGGGCCAGCACCGGCCAGAGCTGCTCCAGCCCATCCACCCCCGCCCAGGCATCCCGCCGGGCGAGGGCGGCGGCATCCAGCTCCGAGCCCCTCCAGCGGATCTCAGCGCGGGGGGCGTCTGCAGGGGCGATCGGCATGGGGAAGCAACAGAGCCCGCCCATGGTTACAGCCCATCCAGGACTTCGGTGGGGGCCGGTGGACGCAGCTGAAGGCCAAATTCCTGGGCGAAGGCCCGCAGCAGCAGGGGGCGCACCGCTTCAGTGCCCAGGCCCGGCCGCCAGTCGCTCAGACGGCCCACAGGCTGGTCGGCCAATCCACAGGGAACGATGGCGGCATAGGTGTCGAGGGGACAACAGACATTGAGAGCCAGGCCGTGCTGGCTGATCCAACGCTTGGCCCCCACCCCGATGGCGGCCACCTTGGCCCCCTCCAGCCACACCCCGGTGAGCCCTTCCACCCGCTCGCCCCTGAGATCCAGCTCCGCCAGGGCGCGGATCACCACGGCCTCGAGCGCCCGCAGATAGCTGTGCAGATCGGCCCCATGGCGCTGGAGCTGCAGCACGGGGTAGAGCACCAGCTGGCCCGGGAGGTGGTGGGTCACCTCCCCACCGCGATCAATGCGGTAGAGCGGCAGGGGTGGAGCTGCCGGATCAAAGCGCAGGTGGGCCTCGCTGGCGCCGCGACCCAGGGTGTAGCAGGGCTCGTGCTCCACCAGCAGCAGGGCGTCTGGCCCGGCTGGATCCCTCAGCAGCCGCTGCTGGAGCTGCTGCTGCCAGGCCCAGGCGCGGGGGAAGGGCACCGGGCTGCGGGCTTCAAAAAGAATTGCGCTGCCATTGGGGGACATGGCCCAGTCTCACTACTGTGGCAACAACCCCCAACCCGGGCCGATCCAAACCGGACGCACGCAACCGCCATGAAACTTCTGATTCACGGTCGCAACCTGGACATCACGCCTGCCATTCGCGAGTACACGGAAACCAAGCTCTCGCGCGCCATCAACCACTTTGAAGACCTGGTGAAGGAGGCCGATGTGCATCTGTCCGTCGCCCGCAACCCCCGGGTGCCGCAGCAGACCGCGGAGGTGACCATGTTTGCCAACGGGGTGGTGATCCGGGCCCAGGAGCGCAGCGAAAACCTTTACGCCAGCATCGACATGGTGGCCAACAAAGTTGCCCGCCAGCTCAACCGCCACAAAAATCGCCTGCAAGAGCGTCTGCAGGGTCCTGTGCATCGCTCCGCGGCCGCCGAGGAGGCCGGCGCGGCCCATCTGCCCCAACCTGGCCACCCCCTCACAGAGGGCCTGGAGCCCAACATCCCCCATCGGGGAGTGCGGCGAAAGTACTACACCATGGCGCCGATGCACCTGGAGGAAGCGCTGCACCAGCTGGAGATCATCGACCACGATTTCTACGTGTTTCGCGATGCTGAAAGCCAGCAGATCCAAGTGGTGTACCGCCGCAACCACGGTGGCTTCGGCGTGATCCAGGCCAAGGACGCGTGAGGCAAGAACTGCCCGATCTTCCGCCCCTCATCGACCACGCCCTTCTGGATCCTCACCACGGGCTGGAGGCGTTGCGAAATTGCTGTGATGAGGCCACCCACTACGGCTTTGCCGGGGTGTGTGTGGCCTCCCGCTGGGTGGGCGCTGCCCGGGAGCGCCTCTCGCGCCGCAACACGGTGAAGGTGGTGGCGGTGATCGGCTTTCCCTTCGGTGCCGTGCCGCCAGCGGTGAAGCGCGCCGAGGCGGAAGCGGCCCTGAAAAGCGGAGCGGATGAGCTGGATGTGGTGCCGGATTTTGGCGCCTTGGCGGATCGCGACAGCCGCACCTTGCTCGATGATCTGGCGCCTGTGGTGGAACTGGGATTGCCCGTGAAGGTGATTCTGGAACAGGGCCGCCTCAGCGAGGAAGCCCTGCGCTTGCTGGTGGAGGTGAGCATCGATGCGGGGGCGCGCTTTCTCAAAACCGGCAGCGGCTTCGGGCCGCCGGTCACTCCAGCCCAGGTGCGGCAGCTGCGGGAGCTGGCCCGGGGCCGGGCCGCCGTGAAAGCCTCTGGGGGGATCAGCACCCTGGAGCAGGTGCAAGCCCTGGTGGAGGCCGGAGCAGAGCGCCTGGGCACCAGTCGGGGCGTGGCCCTGATGAAAGAGCTGAAAGCCGGCCCCGGTTGACCCCCATGCCAGCCGAGCGACGACTGGAAGGCGTGGCGCTCCGCTGCTCTGCCCTGGGGGAGAGCGATCGGCTGCTCACCTTGCTCACGGAAGAGGAAGGGCTCATTCGCCTGGCCGTGCCAGGAGCTCGCAAACCCCGCAGTCGCCTGGCGACGGCCCTCCCCCTGGCCCACCTGCAGCTCCAGGTGGGCAGGCAAACCCTGCCCCGGGTGCGCCAACTCACCCTGATGCGCAGTTACAGCGGCCTGGGGGAACGGTTGGAGGCCCTGGCAGCCGCCCAGGCCCTGGCGGAACTGTGCCTCACGCTGGTGCCCACCGGTGCCCCATCTCCAGGCTGGCCGGCCATGCTGCTGGTGCATCTGGGCCGTCTGGAGGCAGTGGTGCTGGAGGCCAGTGAGCGGGTGGAAGCCCTGGCCATTGCCGTGCAAGGGAGCGTCCATCTCCTGGCCCTCGGGGGCTATGCCCTGCCTGTGCAGCACTGCGCCCGAACCGGGGAGCCCCTGGATCCGCCCCTGGGGAACTGGAGCTGGCGCTGCAGCGTGCTGCCGGGGGAGGGGTTGACCAACGGAGCCGTGGCTGGCGCGGCGATGCAGCTCAATGCCTCCGAGCTGGCCCTGCTGCAGCGCCTGCTTCGGCCTGGCCTCCCCCGCAGCCGAGATGGCCAGTTGATGGGACCCGAAGCCGTCTGGCTGCGGCTGCTGCATCTGATCGCCCTGTGGTGTGATGAACACCTGGGGCGTGCCCCCCGAGCCTTCAGACTGCTGCAAGCCAGTCTGGAGACGATGCCCCAGCCCCGTCCCGCTGTCCCCCCTTCAACGACCTCATGAAGGATCCGGTCGTGCCCCAGCTTGCAGAGCCACCACGCGAGACCCCCCCGTTGCCTCCGGGGGAGACAGGCCTGGCGGCCGTGTTGGCCCGGCCAGGGTTCCGCCGGCTGTGGATCGGCCAGATCTTCTCCCAGCTGGCGGACAAGTTCTACATCGTGCTGATGGTGTTCCTGATCGCCCAGTACTGGGTGCCAGAGAACCTGGCGGGCGACACCCCCCTGGCGGAGGCCGCCGCCGCGATCCGCATCAATTTGGAAAACCGGGCCCAGGTGATCACCCTGCTGGCCACAGGCATCTATGTGGCCAACACCATTCCGGCGGTGCTGCTGGGCACGGTGGCCGGAGTGTGGGCCGACCGCTGGCCGAAGCGCTCGGTGATGGTGGCCTCCAATGCCCTTCGGGCCGCGTTGGTGATGCTGGCACCCCTGGCCCTCCTGCCAGGACCCACCTGGCTGGGGCTGAGCTGGGGCTATTGGGCCCTGGTGTTGATGACCTTTATCGAATCCGCTCTCACCCAGTTCTTCGCCCCCGCCGAGCAGGCCGCCATCCCCATGCTGGTGCCCTC
>JBIIJA010000079.1:0-8112 GCA_044234195.1 Cyanobium sp.
TTGGATCTGCTCTCCGGGGATGGGATGTTGCCGGAGGAGATGGTGGATGGGGAGTGCTTGAAGGGAGATTTGCGGGCGCTGGTGGAGCAGCTGCCGGAGCTGCAGGGCCGGGTGCTGAAGATGCGCTACGGGATGGAGGGTGAGGAGCCCATGAGCCTCACGGGCATTGGTCGGGTGCTGGGCATCAGCCGCGACCGGGTGCGGAATTTGGAGCGGGATGCCCTTGCTGGCCTCCGCCGGCGCAGCTCCGCCATTGAGGCCTACATGGCGGGCGAAAGGGGCCGAGCCAAGACCAGTCAAGGGTCGTGGCAAATCAAGACCTAACCTCTCTTGGAGCTGCTCCCTGTCCATGGGCTCAGAGGCCGCCTTGAGCGAGGAGATGCTCACGCTGTTTCCCCGCTATGTGTGGAAAGGGAGCCTGTCTCCAAGCCTTCTTGAGGCTCTTCAGCATTTGGCGCAGGAGGTGGTGGCCTCACCGGAACGCAGTCCTGACGCTTCCCAGAAGCTGGCCGGCCAACTGGCGCAACAGCGGGAACTCAACCCCCAGCAACCGGCGGTGCGGGAGCTTTGCCAAGCGGTGATCTTGCCGGCCTGCGAGCGTTGGATCCGCCATGTGATCGACCTGCAGCCCCCCCAGGGCCGGGGTCCATGGACCCCCGGGCGCTACCACCTCCGTCTGATTGACCTGTGGCTGAATGTGCAGCGGGCGGGGGACTACAACCCCACCCACACCCATGGCGGCAGTTTTTCCGGGGTGCTGTTTCTCCAGGTGCCACCCCAGATCTCGGGCGAGCGTTTCGATGGGCAGCTCTGCTTCCATGGGCCTGAGGAGTGGCAGATCCAAACCTTTCGCACCGGTATGGCCCATTACGTGCTGCCCGTTCCTGGGGAGTATTACGTGTTTCCGGCGTGGCAACCCCATTCCGTGGCTCCCTTCCGGGGGGAGGGGGAACGCTGGTCGATCGCCTTCAACGTGGTGGCCGTGCCCCAAGCGCCACCCGGCCCGCCACCACCGTCAACCCTCACCAATGTGTCGCTCTCCACAGCTCGCCAACGGCCAGGCGGGTTTCGCTGAGGGTGCGCCCCAGCCATCCCCCCTCAACCTGGACACCTCCGCTCCCCAGCGGGCCTGGCGGACCAATCGCCACGTGAGACCCATTGGGCTCGCTCGACCTGCGCCAAGAGGTTGATTCGGATCCATATAATTTCAGCAATTTTCTATCACATCATGAGACGCCTCCGATTAGCGCTCGGGATGATGGCCGCTCCTGTCGTCGTTGCGTTGTCTGCCCTCCCCGGCAAGGCATTTGTCGTCGTGCAGGACTTCGCGACGGTGTGTCCCCAGGGCTCTGGCTTCACCTCGGCATCGGGCTCCTTTTTGGATTTTCTGAATTATCTAGTCAGCAGCTCTGATCAAGCCTGTCACATTGGCAATGTGAAATTTAACGATTTTTCGCCAATCCCTTTTGGTTTGCTGTTAGAGGTTGGGGCTGTTTTATCCTTCGCGCAGGAGTCCAACTCTGATGGCACCATTACAGATATCCTGGTGCAATCACCTACCATTCTGTTGAATGAAACTGAATTCAATTACACGGTCTCTGGCAGCGCCGCGCCGGGCTCCGATGCCTTCTTCACCAGTTGGCGCTCCAGGGCCGGGGGATCGGCGGAGACCGATGGCAGCGTGACCACCACCTCCGACCCCCTTTTTCAGTCCTGTGAAACTGGAGTGCAAACTGGCCCCATGTTCGGAGATGCACCTGTTTGCACGGCTCCCCCGGGGACTCTCGTTAGCTCCTTGGCCATAACCAATCGAGTCAGTGGCATGTTGACAGCGGGCGAGCTTCCGGCGTTCTTCTCCACCTCATTCCTTTCGAATGGCCAGCCCTCCGAGCCGGGAACCACCCCCGAGAATCCCCTCCTGCCGCCTGCGCCCCAGGTGATCAATCAACCTTGGATCTTCCCGCCCGTGGTGGTGATTCCGCAGGAGATTTGGTGGTTCGACCCCGAGGTGGCCATTGGTTACATCTTCAACGTGGCCGATGCCACCGGCCCCCTGTTTGATCAATTCATCGCGCCGGATCTCCCCTTCAATAATGAGTATGAACTCTTGACTACCGGGGGTGCCGCCTGCAGCACGAATCCGAATGATTTCACCGCTCCATTGGCCACCATCACCCAACTGGTGCCCTACGACTTCCCCACCCCGCTGGCCTGCTTCGCCATCAAGGGCATCAGCGAACAAAATGCCCTCGATCCGCTGAATACCACCGCTTTTGTGTCGGGCATCAGCTTTGATGCGGCTGGCACCGTGACCGTCAGCCAAACCCCCATCCCCACCCCCGGCCCCTTGCCCATCGCGGGCGCCGGCTTGGCCTACGGATGGGCTCGTCGGTTGCGGCAACGCCTCCGCGCCTCCCGGTAGAGGGCGCTCGGCCGCCTTTTCCCTGAAGCCGGAGGAGGTGCCCCTAGCCCCGCAAGATGATTGGGTGCTGCTGGCGAGCCGCGCAAGCTTCCACTCCTTGGTCGACGCGGATGTCTCCCAGCCCCCACCCTCCCTCCCTGCGACGCCCCCTCCTGGCCTGGTGGGAACGCCATGGCCGGAGAACCATGGAGGAAAAACCCTGGCTCTTCACCGGAGACGGACGCTGGCCCGACCCCGCGGAGCCCCTCCCCTCCTATGAGGTGATGGTGGCCGAGGTGATGCTGCAGCAGACCCAACTCCAGGTGGTTCTCCCCTACTGGCGCCGCTGGATGGAGGCCCTCCCCGATCTGGTGGCCCTCGCAGAGGCGGATGGGCAGAGCCTGCTCCGGCTATGGCAGGGCCTGGGCTACTACAGCCGGGCGCGGCGCTTGCAGCAGGGGGCCAGGCGGCTTCTTGAGCGCCAGGCCGAGCAGCGCACGCCCGATCCCTGGCCCCGCACCCTGGAGGGCTGGTTGGAGCTCCCAGGCATTGGCCGCAGCACAGCCGGGGGGATCCTCTCCTCCGCCTTTGACCTGCCGGCCCCCTTGCTCGATGGCAACGTGCGCCGAGTGCTGGCCAGGCTGATGGCCCATCCGGTGCCCCCCCGCTCCGATGAGCGCCTGTTTTGGAGTTGGAGTGCCACCCTGCTCGATCCCCAACAGCCGAGGGCGTTCAACCAGGCCCTGATGGATTTGGGGGCCACGATCTGCACCCCCCGTCGCCCCTCGTGTCAGCAGTGCCCCTGGAGCCAGGTTTGCGCTGCCTATGCTGCCGGCGACCCCACCCGGTTCCCCGTGAAGGAAGCCTCTCGAGCCGTGCCGTTTCAGGTGATCGGGGTTGGCGTGGTGCAAGACGGGAAGGGTCGGGTGTTGATCGATCAGCGGCTGGAGGAAGGCCTGCTGGGGGGGCTTTGGGAGTTCCCCGGCGGCAAGCAGGAGCCTGAGGAGCCCATTGCCGAAACCATCCGCCGGGAGTTGCGGGAGGAGCTGGCCATCGAAGCGGAGGTGGGCGAAGAGTTGATCAGCCTCGATCACGCCTACAGCCACAAGCGGTTGCGGTTTGTGGTGCACCTCTGCCGCTGGCGCTCCGGCGAGCCCCAGCCCCTGGCCTCCCAGCAGGTGCGCTGGGTGGCGCCCGAAGAGTTGCCCGCCTACCCCTTCCCCGCGGCCAATGCCCGCATCATTGCGGCATTGCAGGAGCGGTTGGGGCTGGAGGGAGGTTGTGTCGCTGGGGATTGAGAGCTCGGGGGCCGCTGTGTGCGCTTCTCACATCGGCAACGGCGGCAAGGGATCCCCCTCTTCAGCGAAGAAGCTCACCACCCCATCGCCACCCATGTGAAAACGCCACGCGTGTCGGCGCTGCTTCCCGTCTGCTGACCAGCTCAGGGCTAACACGATGGTGGTTTCTCCAGCCGTCGTGCCCGGTTCCACGGTGGTGATCAGCTTGACGGTCGGGTTTGAGCCGCTTGTCCCCTCGAGGGTCTCCAGATCCGGGAGACCTGGGTGCCGCATCGGTGGACCAATCCCTCTTGGGCCCATTCCCGCCACCGTGACGGCTCCCTGTTGATCAGGCCATAACGGTGTGGCCTGGCCTGAGGTGGCATAAAGACGGGGGGGGGAAGCCAGCTTGCTGGCGAACTCCTTCACGGCAGGGATCGGATCCTTCATGGTGGCTTCGGCGAACGTCGGCTGTCCTGGCCGAGGGGCCCACAGCGCAATCGATAGGGCCAGGGAAATAGAGAGGGCCAGGGAAATAGAGAGGGGCACGAAAGATGGTCCCTCGGGAAAAGCTCGTCCCACCCTTTCATCATCACTCCTCATTGTCAAAAAGTCGATCGGATAGCGCAAAGTGCAACTTTGCCTGTTTGGCGAAAAAGACTGTGAAGTTGTGTCTCTTCTCGCTTCCTGGTTCCTGAAATCTGGCTAGAAAGAAAGTGAGTTAATCTTCGATCTTAGGAGTTTATCGTGTATGCGTGGACCCAGAGATCAGCTCATTGATGCCCGCGAATCAGGGGGAGAGCCTTCTCGTGCCGCCCTCACCCGCAAGGTGCTGCTTCGGGAGCTTCAATTGCTGGAAAGTGCTGGCCTGACTGAGGTAGCCCAGGAGGTCGTCTATAGCGCTATCCGCAATGAAGACCTGGATGCATTTCAATCTGAAAGTCAAAGATTCACGGCTGCTCCCTCGGGGCAGTCGGCGATCCCTGATTTGGGCGCACTCGCTCAGGCTTCCGCCGATCAGCCTGCGGTGTCCTTCGCGGAGATTAGCCAAACCTATATGGATGCCGCCGAGCAACTTGGCGTGCCCGATCCCTCGAAGCCCTTATGGCGATCCATTGGACCCAGCACCATCCCGGGTGGTCAAACCTATGGATCCAACCGCGTCAACGTATCCGGGCGCCTGTCCTCAGTGATTGTGGATCCGAGCAACCCCGCCCATGTCTTGGCTGGGGCCGCCCACGGCGGGGTTTGGGAGAGCTTTGACCGTGGCGGTTCGTGGGCTCCGCGCACGGATTTTGCTGCAACCCTAACGGTCGGCGCTTTGGCTTTTCATCCCGCGAACAGCCGCACGGTCTACTGCGGAACAGGAGAGGGGGATTGGTGGAGTTACCTCGGCGCTGGCATCCTCCGCTCCACCAACGGCGGCACGACGTGGAGTCCCCTTTGCACGGCTCCCTTCGTTGGTCAGGGGTTTTACGACCTGCTTGTTCACCCCACCACATCAGGGCTCATGCTTGCCGCCACCACCGGTGGGCTCTATCGATCCACCGATGGCGGCAGCACCTGGACCGTCCGCCGCTCTGTGCGCACATGGTCCCTAGCCCTCTCCACCTCCGGCGGAGCCAATGCCGAAATCCTCGCCGGCTGCCAAGACGGCCTATTCCGCTCCACCGATGGGGGCAACACTTGGACGGCTGTCGGCCTGCCTGGTGCTCCGTCGAGCTATGCCCGCTTGCATGTGGACAGCTCCCGCAGCCCATCCGGGGTGGCTTATGCCTGGGGGGCCAGTGGCAGCAACGCCTATCTCTGGAGGCGCAGTTCCGGCAGCTGGAGCGCTGTCAGTGCCCCACCGGGTGTCAACGTGGGCCAGGCTTGGTACGACTGGTTTCTGGCTGTTGCGCCTGACCGAGATAACGAAATCTATTGTGGGGCCATCGAAGTTCATCGCGGAACCCTTTCGGGCTCAACATGGACCTGGCTCAATATCAGCAATAAAGGTGCGGCTGGGGAGTCGATTCACCCCGATCAACACAACATTGCCTTTGAGCCTGGTCGGCCTGACACGTTGTATGTCGCCAACGACGGCGGGCTCTACCGCAGTGACAACCGTGGGGTGAACTGGACCCACTGCAACCGGGGTTTGGTTGTGACTGAATTCGAATACATCGCTCAGGACCTCGGCACATCCCGCTGGGTCATGGGTGGAACGCAGGACAATGGCACTCAGCGCTGGACGGGTGGAGCCGAGCATGCCCACATCGCTGATGGAGATGGTGGCGACTGTGCCGTAAACCGCAGCAATCCAAACACGGTTTTTCACACCTACTTCAATATGAGCCCGGAGCGATCTTCTACCAAAGGCAACTTTGGTAGTTGGACATGGATTGCTCCACCTGTTCCTGGCGGAGAGGGAAGCTTGTTCTATCCGCCGTTTGAAGCCTCCGCCACGGATGGCAACACCATTGCCATGGGTGGTGATGCCTTGTATGTCTCCCGGGATAATGGTTCCACGTGGAGTCGCTTGGCATTTCCTTCTGCGGCACGTGCCAGTGCCATGTTCATCCCCTCAGCCGACAAGGTCTATGTCGGCACCACGGATGGACGCCTCTTTCGGAGTCAGTGGAGTGGTTCCTCCTGGGGGGCTCTTGCGGCTCTTGCGACGCCTCGCAGTGGCGCCTTCCTGAGTGATCTCTATGTCAAGCCAAGTGATCCCCAACATATTTGGGTGACGAGCCGAAGCCTCGCCGGGGGGAGGGTCTTTTTCTCCAGCAATGGTGGCGCCAGTTGGACGGATCGCACCGCCGGTCTGCCGGCCTTGCCAATCAATGCGATTGAAATTCACCCCGGCAATTCGAATCGCCTCTGGGTGGCGGCTGATCTGGGTGTGTACGAAAGTACCGATGGCGGAGCCTCATGGCATGACTTCTCCAACGGCCTCCCCCACATGTATGTCGGTGATCTCGTTTATCACCCCCATGCACGTGTGCTCAGAGCCGCCACCCGCAGTCGTGGCTTGTGGGAGATTCCTGTTGACGGTTGGCTGACCCGTCCGGTCTGTGGAGAGCAATTCACAGGCACTCTCGCCCCTAATGGCTCTGGGAGCTGGTTCACCTTCAATTGGCCTGCCACATGGCATGTGGTGTGGACCATCATGCCAACCACGCCTGCCTCCACTGGTGGACCCCAGGTGACTTGGTCGGTGCAGGTGGAGAGAGCGACGCCGGAGATGATCACCTACTGGATCAAGGTCAAGAATCTCACAGGCAAAAGCGTTTCTTTTCAGGGTCGCTACTGCATTTTGAGCTACTACTGAGCCGCTGCAACCGCTTGGGTTCTCGCTCACACTTCTATCCTTTCATTCGCTTTCACCCCAATGTCCACTGGTATCCAATTCACTGGCAATCTTGCCGCCAATCAAACACAACGCTGGTTCACATTTAATTGGCCTGTGGCCTGGCATGTTGTTTGGTACGTTGTGCCAACCACGCCACGTTCGGGAGCTCCTCAGATCGAGTGGAGTGTCTCTGTTGAGAGGGCCAATGCAACGGCTTGCACCTATTGGATCACGATTAAAAATCTCACCGCCAGCCCGGTGACGGTGGAAGCTCGTTACGCCATCCTTTCCTGAATTCATTGCCTGCCATGATCACCATCAATGTTTATCTCTCAGCTGGAGACGGACAGCGTCCATCTGACGAGCAGCCCACCGCCTCAGTTGAACTTTCTCCGGGGGACTCGACGGCGGCCCTCGCTGCCTCGCTGACGCCAACACAAGGACAACCAAAGCCTGTCAATGCTGGCCCGCCGGCGGTTTTGCTGCCCCATGAGCCCGCAGATTTCGGCCTCGAAGCCGTTTCGGGAGCCGCTACCAACGGTTCCATTTCGGCCCCTGTTTCCGGGGGGGCCGCACCCTATGAGCAGGCCTCGCAAGGAGAGGTTCCGGCTCCTGAGAACCAACCCGCAAGGGAGGTGGAGGTGATCAATGCCGGTCCGGCCAAATCCCAACCCACCAGCCCGCTCACTAGCCCCATGGAGGACTGAACCTTGACCTTTTTCTTTTTGGCCGGAATGGCCTTGGCATTTCTGCTTTCTTCTGTTGTTGGCCTTGGTGGCAGCCTGATCGCCGTCCCCTTGGCGGTGATGACGTTCGGACCCAAAGCTGGGGTGGCGATGGCCTCCTTGCTGCTGCTGGGCAACAACATCGTCAAGGTGGTGGCCTATCGGCAGGTCATCCCATGGAAGGGTTCTGCCGGCTTGGCATTGATCACGATGATGGGCACCTTTGTTGGCGCCAAGCTGCTGGTTTCCCTGCCCGATCGCTGGATTGTCGTCGCCGTGATCGTGAGTCTGCTCTGGTCCCTCGTGGCGGAGATCCAATCCGGTCGTCTTTCCACTCCTCCTCATCAGGCCACAGATTCCACCCGGGCCCTGCGG